>CBFDBV010000197.1:0-8583 GCA_965603135.1 uncultured bacterium | reverse complement strand
GTGCGCTCGGCCTCAAGGTCGGACTGCCTGCGTCCACCGCTGCGCAGTTGCCGGAGCAACTGTCGCGCGCGCCTGGAGAGAAGCATACCTGTCCTTTCCCTAGCCGCCTCCGCCGCCGAAGCTCTGCAGCACGGTTGACATCTGCTCGGCAACGCGCGTCTCGAGCGCGGCAACGTAGCGTGCCTGGGCGGAGGCCACGCGCCACTTCTCGTCCGCCTGCTCCTGCTCCGCGCCGGCCTCGCGGATCTGCTTGCCCAGCAGCTTCGTCTCCGCCACCACTTCTGCGTGCCGCTGGGCCAGGTCATTGAGCCTTCCGGCCGCGCCGGAAAGCACCTGGGCGGCGTGCTTGAGGTAGGCGGTTCCCGCGTCCCTGGCCCGCAGGTGTGCCGGAAGCGCCTGAGTCGCCCAGCTCAGCGCCTGCTGGCGGTGGATCGTCGCATCCGGGGCCGCGCACAGCTCCAGGTGCTCGGCCAGCTTCTCGTATGCAGCGGGGCCGGCGGCAGCGCCCATCAGCTCGCGCCGGCGCATGATCTCAACTGCGTCTTGCAGCGTGTCGCTCACTATCGCCTGCTTCGGCGGATTGCGCAGCCTCGCCCCCAGGGAGAACTGATAGAACGGCCCCGGGGCCAGGGGTGTCCTCCCCTCCCTGCTAGAGGACGCCCAACGGCTCAAGAATGTTTCCCTGGAGGCGACCGCATAGTCCTGCCGGCCCGGCGGCAGGTAGTGCACGCGGCCCTCGCCCAGCTCATACCCGGTGACCAGCACCCACTTGGGCGGCGCCACGTCATCCAGGATGATGACCGGGTGCCCCTCCAGCAGCGCCTGGTGCACGGAGGCGAAGGCCTGCTCGGCGTTAGGATTCGACCAGACGTTGCACGCGAAGCCCAGCCGGCTGGCGATGGCCTCGAAGGGGCTGTCCACGAAGATCCCCCGACCCAGCGTTGGTCTGCTGGCATCGAACACAAACTGAAAGGCGACGCCCGACAGCGCCAGCAGCTCGTCGAGCGACCGCCCCTCCCCTCGGTGCGCCAGGGCGGAACGCAGCACTGACAGCGCCTGAAGCTGGCCGGTACCCGCCCCGGCGCCGTGCGGAGGCACGTCCCTGACGATGCGCGACTTGCGCCTATCCTCCTCCTCCTGCTTCTGCTCTTCCTCTCCCTTGACCTCGTAGTACAGCCAGCCGATGTTGCGCTTGGCGATAGCCGCGCTGTGAGTGTCGGGGTACTTCGCCACCACCTGCTCGTAGAGGGCGACGACCTTCTCGTGATCGCCGCCTGAGCGCTCGGCACAGCGCGCGGCCAGCAGCGCCGCCTGCGAGCACTGGAGCTTCTGCGCCGGGTAGTCCTCAATGAGCTGCTTCGTGGTGCTGGAGGCCTCCTTGTATTGCTCCTCATCAAACTGCGCGCTTGCGACCTCCAACAGCGCCCGCGCGCGCAGCCGGGGCCTGTTGGCGAACCGGCGGCACACTTCCTCGTAGGTCTGCGCCACCGCCTTCGGGTCGTGCAGCACGGTTCGCTGGATGTCCATCACCCGCATCAGGGCATCGCCCGCGTAGGGGCTGGTGGGGTATGTGTCGGCCAGTCGGCGATAGCGCACCAGGGCCAGCGAGGGCTTGCCCATCTCCTCGGCGTAGATGTACGCGAGCTTGTAGATGGAATCGTCGGTCAACGGATCACGCGGGTGCTCCTTGACCAGCCGCTCGTACTCCTCGGCGGCGAGCTTGAGTTGCCCCTGCGCGAGGAAGGCCTCCGCGCGGTGGTAGAGACGCTGCGAGCGCGTGGAGCAGCCCGCCAGCACCGCTGCGAGCACCGGCACGATGAGCAGCGCCCGGAGCCTCACAGGTTCTGCACCTCCTCCAGAACCAATGCCACGCGTTGCAGGGGACGTCTGAGCTGGTCATCCTCGGCGGCCAGGGCACGGAGGAAGTCGGCGAGCTGGTGCTTGATGATCCGCTGTCTGACGAAGCGCAGGCCGCTGAGGTCCGCCAGGCTCTCGCTGTTGGCGATCTCTTCGAGCACCAGCGTGACCCGCTCGCAGTCGGCGGCCAGCGCGTGATCGGCACCGGTCGGGTCCTCCAACCGGCTGGCGGCCTCGCGCATCGCTGAGGCCAGGTCCTGCTCGATGACGCGCTGCCGCAGGCACTCGTGCTTGAGTTGGGCCAGGCCATGCGACCGCTGCGCCCGCTGGATGAATACTCCGGCCCAGACCAGCCCCGCGACGATGACCAGCGCGGCCACCATGCCGCGGAACAGGTGTCTGCGGCTGCGCCACGCCGTCCGAATCGCGGGCGCCCGCTCACCCGACAGCCCGGAAAGCTCCTCCAGCACGCTCTCGGGCAGTTGCACGTTGTCGAGGCCGAGGGTGCCATCCTCGCGCAGCGCGGTCCTCTCTGAGGCCCGGGCTGCTTCGACCCCCACCCGCTCGGCGAGCACGCTGAACATAATGCGGCGCGCCTGACCCTGGGGGCTCCTGTCGAAGCGCCGCCGCTGCAAGGCAGAGAGCATCCTGCCCCACGTCTCGCGGACGCACTCCTGCGCGGCATCCTCGTCGGATACCGCCGTCAAGGCCATCGCGTACAGCCCGTCGGCGCAGCCGTAGAGGAGGGCATCGAGCGCCGCAATATCGCCCCGACGACAGCCGGTCCTGAGTTCCTGGCTCTCCTCCGGTATCAGCTATTGTCCTCCTCGAAGATCGAATCGTCCAGGCCCGTGTTGATCTGATAGTCGGAGAAGCTGACCGTGATCTTCCCGGGTTCGGCCGAATCCCCCAGCACCCACGCCGGGATGTCGCACACGATGCTCTCGGGCATCAGGAAGCCCTTGCCCGCCTTGGTGTGCGTCAGGCTGACCATCAGCGCCCTCGACGACCCGTGCCAGATCTCGCTCTTGAGCAGCACGTAGCGCTCCGAGTCAATCCAGCACAGCACACGGTCGGTCCCCACGGATTCCTTCGGAGTGAGCTTGACGCAATGCACGGGACGGCCGTTCAACGTCCCTGTGCCCGCGAGCGTGGCGGCGGCATTCTCCTCGAAATGCTTGCGCAAGCCCCCGAGCACGAGCGCATCCCTGGGGATGACGACAAGTCCCGCGGACTCGACGTGCACCTTGTCCGGGCGCTTGTAGTACACGGTCATAGTGCGCCTGGGCACGTGGATGTTCGGCGCATCCACCGTGACCGCTACCGTGGCGACGTAGTCCTCGACTCCCGCCTGCGTCGCCAGCGCCCTGCTGACGATCTCCATCGCCGAGGGCTGCGCGGCCCACGCTCGTGCACCAAGCGCCGTGGTTAGAAGCAGCAAAGCGATTGTCCCGACGAGATAGCTGCGGCCCATCAACAGGTCACGTCCCTTCGCGAGAAGAGCAAGAGCGCGACGAAGATCATAGCGACGGCATACGCCAGCAGAAGCAGTGCGGAATCGGAGATGCTGGCGGTGTCCACTGATGCTCTCAGGCAGTCCTTGTACATCGGCAGGTTGGTGGTGAACAGGTAAGGCTTGATACGCTCGAAGTAGGGCATGAACTCGACCGTCCCGCTCACGAGCAGGGCGGCCACGGTCAGCCCGGCGGCGGTCAGGGGATTATCGAAGATCACCGACAGCATCATCCCCAGCACGGCGATCGCGCACATGGCTGCGGCGGCCAGGCCGTAGGCCTCGGCGAGACGCAGCAGTCCCGTTCGCGGCTCCAGGATAGTCAGGCCACCTCTGAAGATCACCAAGTCGCCCCAGCCGAAGACCAGGTAGCCTATGCCCAGCCCAACCACGCCCAGGAAGAGCGTGATGGCGACGGCGTAGGTCCAGCCCGTGAGCAGCTTGCTGATGAGCACCACCGAACGCGGCACCGGACGCGACAGCAGCGTTCGCAGCGTGCCGCTCTGTCTCTCGCCTGCCACCATCCCGCCCAGCACAAACGCCACCAGCAGCGGCATCAGAACCACCATCGCCACGTCCATCGCCGCATGGGCGAGGAACAGTGCGGTAACTGACTTGCCGGCGACGATGAAGTCGCTCCCCATCTTCAGCTGCACATTGAGGTGGTCTCGATGGTAGTAGCTCCCCCACGCAAGCAGGGCCACCAGCGCCGCGATCACCGCGAAGCTCGCATAGGTCGAGCGCTGCCGGAACAGCTTGCTCAACTCAGTGCGCAGCGCCGCTGTCAGCCTCATCGTCTGCCCTCATTATCTCGATGTAAAGGCTCTCCAGGCTCCTGCGCGTCGGCGCGAGTTCGTGGACCCTCACCCCGGCATGCACCAGCCGCGCGTTCAGTTCGGCCGGGTCGTGCTCTGCGCCGGTCACCTCGACGATCCCATTGCCGCTGGCCCGGGCCGTGATGGACGCCATGCTCCGGAGGACGCCGAGGGCCTTCTCAGTGTCATCCACCCTCAGCCGCGTGGACCGTGCGGGGCCCTCGAGCAGGCTGCCGACCGGCCCCTGGGCGGCGAGCTTCCCGTGGCTGATGACGGCCACGTCGGTGCAGAGCTGCTCGACCTCGGCCAGCAGGTGGCTGGACAGAAAGACGGTCAGCCCCTCCTCGCGCAGCCGGAGCAGCAGCGCCCGCACGTCGGTGAGGCCCTCGGGGTCCAGCCCCGAGGCCGGCTCGTCGAGTATCAGCAGCTCCGGACGCGGCACCAGCGCCTGGGCGATGCCCAGCCTCTGCCTCATCCCGTGGGAGAAGGTGTGCACCTTGCGGTCGGCGTCCTCTTCCAGGCCCACGAGTCTGAGCGCCTCGGCAATGTCCTCTAAGCTGGCGCCTCCTGACAGCGAGGCCAGCAGACGCAGGTTTTGGCGCCCGCTCAGGTGGGGGTAGAACGCGGGCTCGTCCACGAGCGCACCCACGCGGTGCCCGACGCGCAGCCTGTGACGGATCGGCACCCCCAGCACGCGCGCCTCGCCCCGGGAGGGCCGCAGCAGGCCGGTGAGCATCCGGATCGTCGTGCTCTTGCCCGCCCCGTTGGGCCCCAGGAAGCCGAAGATCGCGCCACGCGGCACGCTCAAATCCAGGCCGTCCACGGCCCGGATGCGGCCGAAGCGCTTGCGGAGCCCCTTGGTCTCGATCACGGTCTCGGCGCTCACGGGCATACGTCCTTCGAGCGGTCGAGTTCCACGAGCGCGACGCAGATCTGATCCTGCATCCGCCGCACGCGGCTGACGGAGCAGGTGAAGTTGTTCATCATTATGCTGAACGCCAGCGTCTCGTTCCCCTTCGCCTGCGCGTAGCCCGACAGACTGCTGACGCCGGTGAGCGTCCCGGTCTTTGCCCGCACGCGGCCCTGCGCGCTGGTGCCCTTCATTCGCTCTGCCAGCGTGCCGTCAACTCCCGCGATGGGCAGGGCGTGAGCAAGAGCCGCCGCCCACGCGCTCTCGTCGTGCATATACCTCAGCAGCCGCACCACGAAGCGCGGGGTCAGCAGGTTCCGGCGCGACAGCCCGGAGCCGTCTACCAGCCGCAGCGGCCTCAGGTAGAGGCCGCGTTCGCCCCAGGTCTCCCCGATCAGCTCCAGCGGCTCAAGCTGCCTCCGGCCCGACGCCCAGCGCAGGGACAAGAGCAGCCGCTCCGCCAGCTCATTGTAGCTGGGCTTGAGGATGCTCTTGACGATCTCCCTCAGTTGAGGGCTGCTGCGCTCCGCCAGCACGACGGAGCCATGCGGCGCAGCGCCGACACGGGGACTGCCCGAGACCTCTATGCCGACGTCCTCCAGCAAACAATGCAGCGTTGCAGCCGACGCGCAGGACGTCTGTCCCGCCGTGGTGCCCGCGGCGACGATGTCCCCCTCGATCCCGGTCACGCCCCGCTTCCGAAGCTGCACCAACAGGGATGCCAGGACCGCCTGTGCCGTAGGGTCTGCCGTGGCGATGAGCGTCAGGTGACCGTGCACGATGCCATCGCTGGGCGCTTCTGTCGCTACCAGTTGCGTGCGGAAGCGGTGCTCCGGGCCCAGCAGCTCCAGGGCGGTGGCGGCCGTCACCAGCTTCATATTCGAGGCCGGCAGGAAGGCCTTCTCGGCGTTCACCGTCATCAGGCAGTCGCCACGGCTCAGAGACCTCGCCTCGAAGCCCACGAAGGCCGAGCGCAGCGCCGGATGCGCCAGGACCGTGGCCACCTGGTTCTGGAGGTCCCGCAGCGTATCCGCATGCAGCAGCGAGGACGCGGAGACAGCCAGGACGATGGCAAAACCTGTCAGAATGAGCCTGCGCCCTGCTCGTTTCATCCGGTTGGGCCATTATACCAGCATAGGGTCGGCTGTGAAAGGCGCCAGCGCCGTGTGCGCCGTTGCCTCCCGTGGTTGCCCTCGCTCTGGTCGCCGCAGTTGCTGTCGCAAGGGGGAGGGAATCGCCTGTGACGGCGGAACATACTCGCTGTGCGGGCGGCTGAGGGGCCCGTGCCACCGCCTTGCAGGGAGGTCTTGCCATGGACCAGGTAGGCGTAGGGATGATCGGATCGCGCTTCGTCGCGGAGATACACGCCGAGTCGTTCGCCAGCATACCCAACGCGGACATCGTGGCAGTCGCCTCGCCGACCGAGGAGCATGTGAGCGACTTCGCGAGCCGCCACGACATCCCGAAGCACTTCACCGACTACCGCGAGCTGCTGGAGCTTCGCGAGGTGGACGTGGTGGTGCTCGGGTTGCCGAACTACTTGCACTGCCAGGCGTGCTGTGATGCCGCCGCCGCCGACAAGCACGTCATCTGCGAGAAGCCGCTGTGCACGACGATGGAAGAGGCGGATGAGATGATCGAGGCCTGCGCCTCGGCGGGCGTCAAGCTCATGTACGCCGAGGAACTGTGCTTCGCGCCCAAGTACGTGCGCGCCAAGCAGCTCGTGGACTCCGGCGCGCTGGGCGACATCTACCTGCTCAAGCAGTGTGAGAAGCACGATGGCCCGCACGCCGACTGGTTCTGGGATGTCGAGTTGTCCGGCGGCGGCGTGACGCTGGACATGGGCTGTCACGGCTTTGAGTTCTTCCGGTGGGTGCTGGACAAGCCGGAGGCGGTCAGCGTCTACGCGGACATGGCCACCCACGTTCACGCCGACCGCACGCGCGGGGATGATGACGCCATCATCATCGTAGAGTTCGAGGGTGGGGCGCGAGGGATCGCTGAGGAATCGTGGATCAAGAAGGGCGGGATGGACGACCGCGCGGAGATCTACGGCTCGGAGGGCGTGGTCTTCGCCGATCTGCTGCGTGGGAACTCGCTGGTCACGTATTCGGACGTGGGTTACGATTACGCGGTGGAGAAGGCGGCCACCACGCGCGGCTGGTCGTTCACGGTTTATGAGGAGGCCTGGAACTACGGCTTCCCGCAGGAGATGCAGCATTTCGCGGATTGCATCATCAACGATGAGGAGCCGCTGGAGACGGGCGAGGACGGGAAGAAGGTGATGGAGATCATCTTCGCGGCCTACGAGTCAGCGGGCACGGGCCGCAAGGTCTCCCTCCCCTTCACCCCGCCGCCGGACGCCAAGCCGATTGATTTGTGGCTCAACCGCAACTGACCCGCGTTCACATCCCAACGAGAGAGGTTGATAACGATTCTCACCGCAGAGAAGGTCAAGCAGGCAGCAAAGGCCATGGGCGCTGACATCGTCGGCATCGGCTCCGCCGATCGCTGGGAAGGCGCGCCCATCCAGATGGACCCCCGCCAGATTATGCCGGAACTCAAGTCCGTCGTCGCGATGGGCTTCCGCATTATGCGCGGGACCCTGCGCGGCATCGAGGAGGGTACGTTCTTCTCCAACTCGCCTGCATGCACGATGGGGAGACGTGTGAACACTGCGAAGCAAGCGAAGTGCTGAACAGGAAGGTGGGAGTGATGGGCAAGTGCGGTGAACGGAAGAAGTTTTGGCTTCACACGGTGGCGACGTTACGTGGGAAGTGGGCACGGCTGGCCCTTCTCTGCGTGCTGGGGGCTTGTCAGGTTGCGATGGGGCAGATCGAGGGCATGACGTACTACCCTCAGCAAGACGGCGTCAACGAGGACATCGGGAAGTTCCCGCTCCAGAAAGGGCTTTCGTATACGGCCGTCTTCGGGCGGTATCTCTGGGTCGTTCGCAATGCACAGACAGGAGCAGCGGTCGGCTACGCGTGGAGGGGCGAGGCGCAGGTCACGAAGCTGGACCAGTTCCGGGAACGGATCAGGATGCTGCTGGCCGACCTGAAGGGACGCAGCCCAGAGAGCGCCACAGGCGCCTCTGCGGACGCCGACGCAGCGGCCAAGCAAGCGCTCCGCGGGGCGCTGCAGAGAGTGCAGGTCCTACTCGATGAGGACCGGGTCGGGCCTGCAGCCTTTTGGTTTGATGTGGTCAAGAGAGGCAAGCACGTCCAGGACAGCTGCAATCGAACCCTTGGCGACTACCTTGAGGTGTTGTCCGAGGATCAGAGACGCGAGCTTTCAGCCATCAAAGAGCGTGTGGCGGAGCTGGCCCGTGAAGTAGAGGGGGGCGACCATCTTGCAATCGACGTGAAGGTGCGAGACACTATCTGGTATCAGCAGCAGGCGGTGGACAAGATCACCAGCGCAGCCGCCTCGACGCTCGAGGAACTTCAGGCGCAGCGGCAGTTGGAGAAGGAGAGAAGGGACGCCAG
>CBFDBV010000196.1:0-8730 GCA_965603135.1 uncultured bacterium | reverse complement strand
CCGTAGTAGCCGGCCGTCGAGTGCGTGATGAGCAGCACATCCAGGCGCTCGTCCCGCCGAAGCTGATAGCTCGTGGGCTCGTAGCTCTCCGCTCGCGGCTGATCCACGGTCACCCGGATGTCGTCAACGAGCAGCGCGAACTGCGCGTTGCGCTCGTCCACGTCATCGAGCCGCAGGGTGAGCTGCTGCACCTCGCCGAAGATGCCGCGATAGACATTGACCAGACTCATCCCCTCGCGCGCATTGACCGTGGCCTGTTGCCACTGCTCCAGCGCCGGGCCCTCCTCGGGCAGCACCTCGTAGTCCCTGAAGGACGTCGGCGAGGTGCGCAGGCGCAGCTTGAAGCTGTCTATCGGCGCCACGTCCACGCCGGTGATCTTGTACCAGAACGACACGGTGAGAATCTGCCGCAGAGGGATGGGGTCATCAATGAAGCGCGTGATCCAGACCGGCTCGCTCTTGTTCGGGTCTACGAAGGCCACCAGGGCCTGCATCACGCCGCCGCGTTCGGGATCCTGGATGAATTCGAGGCCCTTGCGCCCTTCGCCGCCCTTGTAGTACTCCGGCGAGACGCTGTTCTGCCACTTGTCCAGCGTGTCGCCCTCGAAGTCCTCCAGCGTGAAGTCATTTGCGCCCTCTTGCGCGCGGCTGGCAGGAGCAGCAAACGCCACCGCGACCAGCAAAGTCAGCAGCAACCTCACCTTAGGCACCTCCAAAGCGGCATCGCGCGAACTGAGCGTAGCTTCCCTCTGGACGGCCCATTCCCTCCCCGGCCGGCGGCCGCACTTGGGACGGACCTCAGCCCCAGCGGCGTCCCGCGATCCCTCAGCAGTCCCATCAGAACAGGCCCGGCTGGTCGGGCTGAGGGTGCTGATGAGCGCGGAGCATCTCCTCGATGAGGTCCACGGCGTCCAGGCCGAGGATCGGCTCTGCGCCCTGGGCGATGAGGGCGCGCGTGCCCTCGGCCTGCGGCTTGTCGGCCTGCCAGTCGAGGGCGAAGACGAGGCGGCCCTGCGCCCACGCGTCGCGGACGGTCTGCAAGGTTCCTCCACGCTGCCTGGTCTCAACGGCCAGCACGCCGCGAGACAGCGCCGCGGTCAGGCGATTGCGCGCCATCAGGCGCGCGCGGGAGGGTCGGGCGTCGGGGGGCAGCTCGGAGACGAGCGCGCCACGCTCGTGGATGGTCCTCGCCAGGCGTCGGTTGCGCCGGGGATGGAGGTGACGGATGCCTGAGCCGAGCACGGCCAGGGTGCGTCCGCCGCCGGCCAGCGCGCCGCGGTGGGCGGCGGTGTCTATCCCAAGCGCGAGGCCCGAGACCACCGTGATGCCGCGCTCGGCGCAGGCGCGGGCGATCTCCCGGGCGGCGCGGCTGCCGTCATCAGTCGGCTCGCGCGTGCCGACGATGGCCAGCGCCGGGTCATCCTCCGGCAGGATGTCGCCGGCCACGCACAGCACCGGCGGCGGGTTCTGAGCCTCGCGCAGCAGCGGCGGGTAGCCATCCTCGAAAGCGCAGACCAGGGCGACCTCTTCGTTCTCCAGCGCCTCGAGCTCGGCCGGCAGACGCTCCAGCAGCGCGGGAGCTTTGTCGCGGATGGCCTCGATCTGCTGGGGCTCCAGGCGCAGGCTGGGCGCGGCCAGCTCGTCCTCGGGGGCCTCCAGCGCGCCGCGCGCCGAGCCGAAGCGCGCCAGCAGCCGCTTGAAGCCGGCGGGCCCCAGCTCCCCGCCCCAGTACAACGCGGCCCACGCGAGCTTGTCCTGCTGGTTGGGGTCAGGCGCGATGATCCTCATCCTCACTCCCTGCGCTGCTTCCCCTCACCGGTACGCACTCCCTCTTGCGGGCACTGCCTGCAACACGGAGCACGCGTTCAGCATCCCCAACACCTTCTCACGATGCCCCGGCAGGAAGTCGCGCCGATCACCCCGGCATCAGGTAGTGCCCGTGGGTGCCGGTCACCGCGTCCACGATCAGCCAGACGACCATCATGAAGATGTCGCCGAAAGCAATCCCCAGGAAGAGCGGAATCATCACCGTCAAGCCCCGAGGGCCGCCGTAACGCATGATAACCGACTTCGCCGCCCAGCCCAGAAAGATGGAGAACCACAGCTTCTTGATCGGGTAGGTCTGCATCATTATGAAGCCCACCGGGTGCAGGGGGAACCACACGAAGCGCTGGCGCATCAGGTAGAGCCAGAGCGTGAAACCCCCGCCGGCCAGCATCGAGATAATGCCGGTGGCGCTCGGAGCGCGCGGCGACAGCAGGTAGTTGGCGAGCAGCCGGAAGCCACCCGGCCCCGCGCCCTGGATGAACCAACGGTTGCAGGCCAGCCCGCCGTAGCCGTAGATCAGCCTCAGATTCGCCCAGTAGCAGATCACCGTGGACAGCAGCACCGTCACGCAGGACCACAGCAGCACCTTACCCTTGTCCATCAGCGCCAGGTCGGCGATCTTCAGGCTCTGCTGGAAGCTGGGCATGATGAAGGCGCGCAGGTCGGTCATAAAGGACCGCTCGATGAACATCCCCAAAGTGAGGTTGCGCGCGCCGATGCCCTTGGTACCCGCGAAGTTGACCATGGTCTCCAGTGAGCTGAAGGTCGCCTGCACGAAGAGCAGGCCGCTCTCGGCAACGACCTTGGTCAGCGCCACCGCCAGGATGATGTAAATGACCATCTGCGTCAGCGCCACGGGGAACGACATCCCGGCGGTCATACACCAGGTGATGAGGCCGACGAGACACACCAGCGCCCCCAGGGCGCAGACCCGGTAGCTGAAGGGCTCGCCCTTACCTCGGTCGCCATCGCCAGCCATAGTGGCGCGCAGTACCTCCCCCAGGTGACCGCGGGCAGTGTAAAAGGCCAGGGCGACGTAGGCGACGTAACCGCCGACCGGCTGGCCACCCAGCCACAGCGGCTCACCCCAGGCGGTGCGAGGGCCGGCGCCGCGCACGCCCAGCACGTGCGCGATGAGCCGCTGAAACTTGCTGAACCAGAAGAAGAACCACATAGAGAGCGACACCTCGGTGCGCAGCAGCACGGAGACGCCGATGACCGCCAGCCAGATGTCCCCCGGCACCCAGCCCATCGAGCGCCACGGCTGCTCTCTGAGCAGCTCCGCGAAGCTCACCCGTAACTCAGAGCCCGGGAAGCCCGGATAGTAGAACCTCATGCCGTTCTGAAACTGAAGCAGCGCCGCGAGGCCGAAGCCGATCCAGACCACCCGGTTGCCCAGGAAGCTCCCAGGGCGCAGCGGACAGGCCGTCTCCCGGGTCATCTCCATCGGCAGCGCCACCAGCGGGAAGGCGAGCTTCTCCCGGTCCGACCACTGCCGTCGGAAGATCACGCTGAGAAAGAGCACCAGGCCGTAAAGCAGCAGCGTGAAGGCACCCCACGCGACCAGCGGGATATACCACTGCTGCCAGGGAAGAGCCGCACCCGGACGCAGGCCCTCGTAGAAGGCCTCGATCACCGGCGGATGGCTCGGCGCAAACCACTCCGGGATGTGCTCGAAGAAGAGCTGCTCCCAGTTGTTCTCGGGCGTGGCGTAGTACTGCGGACTGATGACCACCGGAATGAACACGTTCTCGGCGCCGTGGCCCGGCACCAGCGTGCTGAAAAGCAGCATGCAGTAGACGAGCAGTAGCTCCACGCGGTTGAGCGGCCAGCGCCTGTGCATCAGCCGCAGCAGCGGGTTGACCACCAGCACCAGCGCCAGCAGGGCGAAGACCGCGCCCGGTGGCAGGTGGCACGAGCCGAGAAAAGTGTCGCTCAGGAACACGTCAATGTGAGGGATGATGAGGCTGAAGGCAACTGACAGCAGCAGGCCGATGACCACGGCGCGCGCGGAGATGGCGCCCGCAGGCTCCTTATCGGGGTGAACCTGGATCGCGGTCGTCAGGTTGACGCGCATTGCCTCGGCGAGCGCCACTGGATTCCCATCGAGCGATGGCTGAGGGACTTATCTTCCGCCGCAGGCCGGGGAATCCTCCGTAGGCGCGCGGCAGGTCGGGCCCCAGGGCGTGGCGAAGGACTTCCCAGGTGTGAGCATGTCTGCAGACGACCTCGACGAGCAAGTTATCCAGCCGCTCGATCTGCCCGAGCGGCCTCTGACCGCCCGCAACCTCGCTGACTGGCGCGAGTGCCCGCAGAAGTTCCTGCTCTCGTACTTCGTCTCCCGGGCGGAGAGCCGCCGCTTCATCGGCGGGCCCGCCGCCTTGCACCAGGCTCTGCGCGAGGCGCTCGTGGAGTGCTACCGGCTAGGCGGGCCGGATCGGCTCCCACTCGACCAGCTCCTGGCGGGCTTCGAGGCCGCCTGGGACGGGAGCCTGTGCGCCGACAGCCTGGAGGAGGAGCAGCTCCACGGGCGAGGCGTCGAGATGCTGGAGAGCTACCACGCGAAGCACCAGCGCGACCAGCCTGAGATGATGCAGGCGGACCTGCGCATGGAGGTCGAGCTGGGTGGGCACACGCTTGTCGCCGTGGCGGACGTGATCCTGCGCGAGGCGGATGGCGGCATCAACGCGCTGCGCTGGCTCTCCACCCGCCGCCCGCCCTCCGCCGAGGAGATGATGGTGAGCCTGAGTTGGGGCCTGCTGTTCATCGCGACCCAGCACAAGTTCGCCGACCAGGACGTGTCGGTCACGATGTACTCGCTGCGCCGCGACAGCGGGCATCGCGTGCGCTTTGAGGAGGACGAGGCGGCGCGCATCGAGAGGCGGGCGACGCGCATTGCCGACCGCATCCGGGTCGCGACCGAGTTCCCGACCGTGACCGGCAAGCACTGCCGCTGGTGTCGCTCCCGCGGCCGCTGCCCGGCGCTGAGGTAGGGAACGGCTTTGCGGGGAACCGCCTTTTTCGGCAAGAAGCGGGTTCCCCGCACCCATCCCGCAAAAACTTCTGGATCAGGCTTCTGACATTGCACCGCGACCAGATCTCACGGAGCAGCGCGTCGCATGAGTTGCAGGGCAGCCGGCAGAAGGCGACAGGGCAACCCACCAGGCACTGAGCACCGGTGGCGGCGGATGGTGATGGTGCACGGAGCGCTGGCCCTCCTCCTGGCGGCGAGTCTGCTGTCAGCTCGCGCAATTGCGGAGGAGGCCGCCCGCTGGGTGCTGGGCAGCGAGCACCTGAGGGTACTGTACTGGCCCGAGGACGACGAGCTGGCGCGGCTGGCCCGGGACGTGGGCGAGCAGTCAGTCACTCGCCTGCGCGGGCTACTTGACGCTGAGCCTCCCACCCGCATCGAGGTCTTCATCGTGCGCTCCCAGCGCGAGTTCGAGGAGCTGACGGGCTCCAGGAGCACCTCGTGGGTGATAGGGCGCGCCCTGCTCGGCCGGCGACGCGTGGTGGTCAAGCCCATGGGCGAGCAGCGCCTGCCGAAGCTGCTGGCCCACGAGCTGGCGCACATCATGCTCGACGTGAGGATGGCCGCCGCGGCCGACAAGGTGCCCCGCTGGCTGCACGAGGGCATCGCCCAGTACGCAGCCGGTCAGTGGAGTGAGGCCGATGCGCGCGTCATCGCGGATGCGGCGCTCTCGGATGAGCTGCTCGCCCTCGATGACCTGGACGCGGCCTTCGGAGGCAACTACGAGCAGGTCGCGCTCGCCTACGCGCAGAGCCACACGCTGGTAATGTACCTGGCTTCCCTCAGGCCCGCCGTTGGCCTGGGGCCCTTGCTGGATCAGCTCGCCCGCGGCCGGGACGTGCGCACGGCGCTGGGCCGCGCCTACGGCATTCCGGCGCCGCGCATAGAGAAGGACTGGCTCGAGCACACGCGCACAGCATATCTGCCCTCGGTGCTGCCGGTCCCGTCGGAGCTGATCGTGGGCGGAGCCTTCGTCATGGCCTTCGCGCTCGCGGTGATCGTGGTGCGGTGGAGGTCCGCGCGAATCCGGCGGCGAATGGAGGAGGAAGAGCGCCTGCGCGAGCTGCTGGGCCGGATGCACGTCAGCGGCGATCAGACGCACCCGCGCGGCGATGAAGCGCAGCCACCTGGTGGGGCAGGGGGGCGATGAGACCGAGCCGCATGGCGGGGCCTCTGCCACCGCGCGAGGCCCCCTTCCCCAGCGCAGGGCTTGCCCTGCGGGAGAGGCGATGAGGAGGAAGAGCTGTGAGAGAAGGTCTGCTGCAATTCGTTGCGCGCAAGCTATTGGCCACGGGTCCTCCGCTGGCGCGCGCGATTCTCGTCGCTCTCGTCTTCGAGCTGCTCGTGTATCTGATTAACCGCCGCATCCGCTCCGCGCTCGCCACGGCGCTCCGGCGCGACGTGGGCCGGGAGCCGTCTGAACGCATCCGGCGCCGCCGCATCGTCGAGGGCCTCCCGCTGCTCATCAACCGGATAGTCCTCTACGCGATGGCCTTCCTGATGATTCTTCGCATCTTCGGCCTGCGCACTGAGGCGGAACTGCTGCCGATTCTGCTCCTAGTTGCGCTGGCGGCTATCGTCATCTTCAGGGACCACCTGCGTGACGCCGTCCGGGGCTATTACATCCTCTACGACCACCTCTACGGGCCGGGCGACCGCATCACCATCGCCGAATCGCGTGGCTTGGGCTTCCAGCCCGAGAACCCGTTGCTGACCGGCGTCGTCACCGAGCTGAACCTGCGCACCACCCGCCTGCGCACCCCCGACGGGCAGGAGATGGTCATCCCGAACTCGCACGTGCGCAGCGTGATCAACCACTCCAGGCAAGCTGCCGGTGGCCAGGCATCCGAAGCAGAGCGCAGGGACAGTCACCGGAGGTGACTGTCCCCCGGTCTGAGCAGGTCGGGGAGCCCGACGAGCAGGGGGAGGTACAGGTGTCGGGCCGAGGTTGGCGGGGGCCCCAGCTTGATGGTCAGCATACCCAGCTCCGCCGCCGGCTCCAGGTTGGCCTCCGTGTCCTCGACAAGGGCCACGCGCTCGACCGGGCATTCCAGCGCCGCCAGCACGCGCACATAGGGCTCGCGCTGAGGCTTGGGGATGCCGCCGGCGAACTCCACGTCGAAGATCTCCTCGATGGCCTCGGCAATGCCCAGGGCCGCCAGCACCCTCATGGCATACCTGCGCGTAGCGTTCGTGAACACGTGTTTGCGCCCGGGAAGGGCCGACAGCATAGCTGCCAGCGCCGGCTCGGGCCGGAGGTAGTCCGCCACCTTCAGCCGTTCGATGCCGGCTTCGTACAGCTCGCCCTGAGCCACGCCGTGCTCTATCTCAAGCCCCCGCGCGGTGGTGCCGTACTCCCGCCAGAGCCTGCGTCTCAACTCATCGGCCTCGGCCCCGGGCAGGCCCAGGCGGTCGGCAATGAAGGCCGTGATCAGCGCATCGCCGGCCTCGAGCAGCCCGCTGCTGGGCGGGTAGAGCGTATTATCCAGGTCGAACAGAACGACCTCGATGCAATGCCCCAGCGCCATCACAACCTTAGCAAGCAATGCCCTCCGCACGGACCTCGTGGTTCCGCGGCCGCCGTTTGCCGTTCCCCTTTGCCCTTCGCCCCTTGCCCTTTGCCCGCCGTGACGAAAAAGGGGCGGCACTCCCGCCTCGGCGGGACGCCCGCCCCTCGTTGGCCATCAGTCCCTGACGCGTCGCCTAGCGGCCCACGCCCAGTAGCTTCAGAGCGTAGTCGAGGTGTTCCTCGCAGGCATCGAAATCCTCCGCAACGAACTCCTTGCGAGCGGCCGAGAGCAGCTCCTCGATCGGCGCCGCCGCTGTCGGGTCTGTTCTCCTCAGAGCGTAGAACGGCTTGCTGGCCAGCTCGAACTTCTGCTTGATCCTGCGCTTCTGCGGCACCCTCGCCCAGTTGGCGTCGCCCTCGGGAACCCCCTCGGTGAGCGCCTCCCCATCTATCAGGTCCGAGACATCGGCCGCGCCTACGCCCGTGCCGGTGGGGGGGCCGATCTCGACCTCGACCTCCTCGGCGGTGCCGGGCAGCACGGGTCCGGGCGGCGTGGGGCCGGGGACTCCCGTGTCGGCCACCCCGATCTCGGGCTCCTCTATCTCCACGCTCTCTCTGCCTCCGCTCCAGACCTGCACCAGGTTGCTCAAGAGGTTGGCGGCCAGCGCATCGCGCTGGCCCAGATAGCCGTTCTCGTCGAGGCCTCTGACCGTATTGAAGGCGTCCAGGATCAACAGCTTGGTGCCCTGGATGGCGGTGATCTCCGGCGTCTCTGTCGCCACGGGCACCTCTATCACCTCGACCGTGCTCGTCCCGACGTTGGTCACCGCCTCGGTGGCCGGCTCCTCAGGAGTCGTCTCGGCGGGAGGGGCCAACGCCGTCACCGCGACCGGCATCGCCTTGGGCAGTTGCACCTGGAGGTTATTAACCCAGATGTTGCCCAGCTCCTGGGCCACGACTTGATTCGCCTCCGCCTCAGCCGGGTAGACAGCCATTATCCGCTTATCGCCCACGAAGACCGTCCACAGCCCATCCACATCCTTCAGCGAGATCTCCACCATGCCGAGGTTGCCGGCGGCGATGACGTCGTTGATCGCCTCGTCAATCGCCGCGGCGCGGTGCACGATAGAATCGTAAGGGCCTTTGTCGCGCACGCGCGCCACGATCTCCCCGGCGACGACAATGTTCGCCCCTTCCTGGGCAACGGCCAGCCCGACACAAAGCAACAGAACTGCGACCTCTATGCCCAGCTTCGCGCGACGCATGCTACCCACTCTCCTTCTCGGGGGGGAGGCATCGCCAATCACCCGTCGTCCGGCGCGCATACACCGGCCGACGATGCTCACTATATCCGATACAAAGG
>CBFDBV010000195.1:0-8758 GCA_965603135.1 uncultured bacterium | reverse complement strand
GGCCAGACAACCTCGTCGCCCACGCCGTAGTCGTAGACCTTGAACCAGGTGCCCTCAAGGAACTCGCCGGCCAGCTTCTCGGCCGTCGCCTCGGGATGCTCCGCTGGGTCAATCATCGCGGCCTTGCCGCTGCGCACCTCGTTAATGCGGTATTCCGCTGTGCCCTCGGCATTTGCCAGCCCCGCGCCCTCGTAGTACCCGAAGCGGTCGAGCCTGAACGCCGTGCTCGTCAGCACGCGGAAGTCCTCGACGCCGCTCACCTTCCCTGTCCCGATGCGCGAGTCCGTGGCCAGCGCCAGCTCCAGGTTGTCGCCGACCTGGCGGGCCGCGAGGACCTTGCAGGCGACGCGCCGGACGGGGTTGGTGATGAATACGTAGGCGCCGACCATCGCCCCCGGGGTGGGATGAGCGGGCGAGACCGTGATGGTCTCGGCCTCGCGGTCAACTGCGACGATCTCGGCGCGGTACTCCGGCTCCTCCAGCCTGATCCCGAAGCCGCCCTTCTCCAGGATGGTGCCGCCGATCAGCGACATGCTCACCGGCTGGCCGTCCTGCTCCGCGTAGAAGCCGAAGCGCCCGGCGAAGCGGAAGCCGCCCTCGGCGGTGCGCTCCACGGTCGGATCCACGGCGCAGAAGATGGTGTCCGTGCGCTCGGCCAGGCGCAGCTCACAGGCCGCAGCGGCGAAGCCCGCGTCGTCCTCGCCGGACAGCTCCAGCGGCCGTGCCTGCTGGATGACCGGCTCGTCCGGGTACGGCTCAATGATGCTCAGCACCTGGGTGCGCGCGGGCGTCTCGCCCTGGTTGTGCATCATTATCCACTTCATCTCGTAGGGCGACCCCCCGGAGGCGGCCTTGCCGTCGGTGATGTTGACCTCGATGGGCGCGCGCTCTGGGCCGCCGTCACGCGCCTCCAGGACGGTCAGGCGCAGGCCGACTCCCTCGCCCGTGGCCAGCTTCCAGTCCGCCGACCAGGGCCCCTCGGCCTTGCCGCGCTCGACGTTGTACAGGTGCGGGAACACGAAGTTCAGCCCGCGCCAGCCGTAGGTGGCGTGCAGTGAGCACCCGTGCTCCTTCATCCAGTTCGCATCGGCGTAGGGCACGTCCGGCCCGGCCAGCGTGCCGCCCTCCTGCTTCGCAAGCTCAATGCCCTCGGTCGAGAAATCGC
Organism: uncultured bacterium; assembly: GCA_965603135.1. GTDB lineage: Bacteria > Armatimonadota > Zipacnadia > Zipacnadales > UBA5352 > CBFDBV01. The sequence goes on along the minus strand of CBFDBV010000195.1, from coordinate 7,593 downwards.
CCTCCTGGCAGTGGAAGGCCCACCAGTGCTCCTCGCCGCCGGAGATGCGGTAGAAGTCCACGCAGTAGAACTGGTTCGGCGACACGTCCACCAGCGCCAGCATTCGCCGCTGCCAGTAGTCGGGCATCGGCTCGTGACGCGTGCCGTCGTCGCTGAACTCGAAGTGAGCGTTGGCGCGGGCCTCTGCCACGTGAACCGGGCCTGCGTCGGCGAACAGTTGGGCCTTCGCCACCAGGTTGACGTAGGGGAACTGCCGCGCCACGTGATGGCTGGACCACAGCCCCTCCCACTGCCCCCAGTTGCGCGGATAGCCCATGTGCGCCAGCAGCACGCCCTGGTAGGCCTGCAGCCCGATGTCCATTATGTTGTCCTGGACGTGGCTCCGCGCCCGGCCGTACATCATCCACAGCGCCCGCTTGTCACCGCCCTCACCCCCGCGCAGGATGGCGATGCCGTAGCCATCGGCCAGCGAGCTGGCGTCATTCCAGTCCTCAGGCCACTTTGCGGCCTCGGCCTCGATCTCTTCTCTCGTGAACGGGAAGCCCTGCGAGGGGCGCCAGTTGGGCGTGTTGGCGAGCGCCCAGGCAAACTTCGGCTCCCGGAACATCTTGTAGGCGTGCTCGAACGCCTCCTTGCTGGCGCTGTGCCAGGTGATCCGGGGAAGCTTCTGGTACGAGGGGTGGCTGCCCCCGTCGCCGATGAGGGGATAGGAGCGATCAATCGTGACGGTGTCCATGCAGAAGTCGAACACATTGCGGTAGCGGCGCGACTTGCTGAGCGCCGGATACTTGTCCTCGGGGTAGACCTCGGGCCGCATCTCCCGCATATGTTCGATGGACTCGATGATGGGGCCCAGGGCGGTCACGTGCATCGAGTTGTAACCGCCGGTGGACTCGTAGGGCGCGCCGTCCCGGAAGAAGGTGTTGGGCACGAAGATGCGCATATTGCCCCCGCGGTCGTAGAGCCAGTCCGCGAACTCGTCGCCGCGCTGGTAATTGAGCACCTCCGCCATCCGCGCCAGGCCCCGCTGGGGGAACGGCTGGTTGGAGCTGGTCGCGCCGTCCATCGCCCCCTGCATCCAGACCGCGAACAGGTTCTCCTCAATGAACCGCCTCACGTCCTCGTGGCTCTGCACGTCAAACCCCTTGCCTTGAAGGAACGGGATGATGTCGGGGTCCTTGTCAATGTCCGGGAAGATCTTGTCATAGGCCTCGGCGTGGGTCCACTGGTAGCCTGGCTGGCTTATGCAGTAGGTGGTGAAGCCCGCGCCGCCCAGGGATGGCCCCTCGCTGAAGGGCGCCGGCCCGAGCCGGTCCACCTGGGTGCGGTGATTGCGATGCCGATGCTGGGTCATAGTCGCCAGGTAGCCGTACTCCACCGCCAGCCGCGAGAAGGCAACCAGCGACTTGTGCAGGTAGCCCACGTCGCCGGTCGCCAGATACGACTGCGCGCACACGGGTGCGACGCCCAGCATCCTGTGGCAGTAGGCCTGGCAGATCTCGGCGATGAACCCGTACTTCTTGCCGTTGTGCAGGCACGCCCCGCCGAAGCCGTCGTCCGGGAACTCGCCGCTGGTCATGTCCCCGTTGGCGAAGTCGTTGGAGGGATACAGCTCGTGGCCCACGGGGCACTCGATCTTCCAGTTGTAGGGGAAGCTGGTGTCCTTGAGCCACGGGTAGTACGCCCTGCTCTCGTAGATCTTGGTGCCGTGTACCGGGCAGCCGTGGGTCACGTTCACCCAGTGCCAGCGGGGGATGGTGCTGTCCGGCTGGAGCGCCCAGATGTCGTCATCCGGCGTCTCCAGCCATTGCGTCGCGCCGCCCCCGCTCGCCCTTGCCGCCTCGACCTCGGCCTCGGTGGTCACGGTCCGGGCCTCCTTCAGCTCCGGCAGGGGCTCGCCAAGCGGCCAGCGGCGCGGGAGCTGGTGGCCCTTCAGCTCCCGGAACTCCCGCAGGTCCTCGAAGGACCAGATGACGATCGCCACCACCACCTCGCCGTCCGGGTGAGCGAACTTGATCTCCACCTTCTCCGCTGGCTTCAGGGCCCGGAAGTAGTAGCGCCGATGCTCGGTCCTGGCCGGCAGCGGCGTGCGGTCGAACATGGTCACGTTGTCGGGGAAGCTGACCTCGATTTCCGGGGCCCCGACCGGCGCCTTCAGGGCTATCATAAACATCCGGTCCACCCCGACGATATCGGGGGCGTAGGCCACCCGCTCATCCCGCTCGGCATCCTGCGCGAGACATCGCCCCGCCAGCAAGATGAGCAGACATGGGGTCAGCGCCAGCAGCAGAGCCTCACGTGACATTCCTATCACCCACCCTTGGACAGCAAGCGGCCCAGTAGGTCGGGCAATCCTTGCCCGACTCTTGATGATTCGCCCCCTCGGCCCCTGCTACCTGCACAATCCGAGAAGGCCCTGCCGGCGATCCCGCGCGATGGACGTGCTCCGGGCAATGAGTTATGCTGTCGCCTGGCGGATGTCACACCAGCTACACGGGCAAGCCCTATCACACGCCGGGAGTGATACGCCATGGCACAGACCACGGTAGCACCGGGATCGCTCCACGCCGGCGCCGCACAGGTGGACATCACGCCGCAAGCGGGGGTGCACCTCGCCGGCGCGGTCGGGATGCACAGGCCCGCCCGCCTGGTGCTCGATCCACTCTACGCCACCGCCCTGGTGCTGGAGGCCGGCGGGCGCAAGCTCTGCTGCCTGGCCCTCGATGTGACCATCATTACCGAGGATTACACCGCGCTCATACGGCAGCGAGCGGCCGAGAAGACCGGCCTCGAGCCGGACGCCCTGATGGTGCACGCGACGCAGACTCACTCCGCCCCGCCCCTCGGCCACTTCATGGTGGACCCCGACTTCCCGGACCTGCCGCCGGAGCTGGAGTGGATTCGCGGGGGCGATGAGGCCTACAGCGACCACGCCGCGGATTGCGCCGTCGAAGCGATCTGTCGGGCTAACGACGCCCTCCAGCCCGTGCAGGTCGGCGTCGCCAGCGGCATCGAGGGTCGCTTCGCCTTCAACCGCCGCGCTGTCACACGGGACGGCACCATCCGCATGCCCGGAGGCTGGGAGGAGCCGCTCGGCCCCACGTGGCTCCGCTACCTCGAGGGCCCCATTGACCCCGAGCTGGGCGTCCTTTGCCTCCGCACCGATTCGCTGGACATCGTCTCCGTGCTGGCGAACTACACCTGCCATCCGGTGCACGCCTATCCCAAACGGGCCGTATCATCCGATTGGCCGGGTGCGCTGGCGGAGGAGTTGAAGCAGGCCTACGGCCCCGACTGCGTGCCGATCGTACTCAACGGTGCCTGCGGCAACATCAATCCCTGGCCGCCCTTCGATCCCGACTACGTCAGAGACCACCGCCGCATGGGGCGCGCGCTGGCCGAGGTGGTGGGCAAGGTCATCGAGACCCTTGAGTTCACGGACCGCGCGGCCCTTGACTGGCGCGTCAGACACCTGCCCATCCCGATCAGGGAGTTGGAGCCCGAGGAGTTGGCCTGGGCGCAGGCCATCCTGGAGGACCACCCGGAGCCTCAGTGGGCGGACGAGGAGCGCGTCCAGGTTGACCGCGACTGGATGGCTGCGGCGAGCGTCTACAGCGTTCACCTGATGCGGCAGCGCTCGGAGACGCTGGACTACGAGATACAGGTGCTGCGCGTTGGGGACACGGCCTTCGTCGGCCTGCCCGGGGAGCCGTTCGTGGAGCTGGGGCTGGCGATCAAGCTGGCCTCTCCCACGTATCCGACCTACATCGCGCACTGCACCTCTCACTACGTCGGCTACATCCCGTTCGCCGAGGCGTTGGAGCGCAGAGGCCACGAGGCCCAGACGCGCTACTGGGCGAAGCTGGTGCCGGAGGCCTTCGATATGATCGTGGCCGCGGCGGGCGAGCTGCTTGACAAGATGTTCGACAACTGATCACGCGTCCGGGTGGCGCGAACCGAACGGAGAATGTCGGATGAACGTGCGTCTTGCTGTAGGCCTGACGGTTCTCAGCTCTGTCGCCGTGCCCCACGGATTCGCGCTGACCCTTGCGCGCGACGGAGAGCCAACCGTGGAGGTCCTGCTCGCTACGGGCGCCACTGTCGCTGAGCGGACGGCCGCGGAGGAGCTGGCGGCGTACCTCGGCAAGGTGGCGGACGCCGAGTTCACAGTCCGAGATGAAGCCGCTGCACTGGCCCCGGGGGGCGGGCTCTACGTCGGCCCCACCAACCTGGCACAAGGCAGCGGCATCGAGACAGACGCGCTGGGGCCCGAGGAATGGGTCATCCGGACGGTGGACGAGAACCTCATCGTCGTTGGCGGACGCCCCAGGGGGACGCTCTACGCGGTCTATCACTTCCTGGAGGACGTTATCGGCGTGCACTGGTGGAACCCATGGGAGGAGTCTGTGCCCGACAAGCCCACCATCGAGATCGGCGATCTCGACCGACGCGGCAAGCCCGTGCTCCGGTACCGGGACATCTACATGCTCTATGGCTATGACGGCGGACGCTTCGCCGCCCACAACCGGCTCAACCGCCAGGGCGACAGCCGGATCTCAGCGAAGTACGGCGGCTGTAGGGACTACGGGCCGCCCTACCATGTGCACACCTTCTACAAGTACATCCCGCCGGACAAGTACTTCGAGACCCACCCCGAGTACTTCTCCCTCGTCAACGGCGAGCGCAGCGCGGATCGCAAGCAGCTCTGCCTGACGAACCAGGACGTGCGCGATCTCTTTGTTGAGAAGCTAGAAGCGTACATCGAAAGCGCCCGTGCCCATGCCCAGGAGCAGGGCCTATCCGCACCGGTCGTGTACGAGATCTCCCAGAACGACTGGCGCGGGCCGTGCCAGTGCGAGAAGTGCCAGGCCATCGCGGAGGAAGAGGGTTCCGAGGCAGGGCCGCTGCTGGACTTCCTCAACTACATCGCCGACGCCATCAAGGACGGGTACCCCGACGTGTTCATTGGCACTCTCGCGTATCAGTACACTCAAGAGCCTCCCAAGACCATCAGGCCGCGGGACAACATCATCATCCGCCTGTGTGACACCGCAAGCAACTTCACTCGGCCGGTAACCGATCCCGACAATCGGGCGTTCCGCGATGTCCTGCTTGGCTGGTCGGAGGTCGCCAGGAACCTGCGCGTCTGGGACTACGCGGTCACCTACCCCAAGCCCCGGGGCCTGCCGATGCCCAGCGCGCATACCTATCAGGCAGACTACCAGTTCTACGCCGAGCACAACGTCGAGGGCGTGTTCACGGAGCTGGAGTTCCCGATCATCGCGGACATGCGGGACTTCAAGATCTGGATGATGGTGAAGCTGCTGGAGGACCCGTACCAGGACTACCAGGAGCTGGTGCGCACCTTCACCGACGGGTTCTACGGGCCGGCGGGGCCGATGGTGCGCGAGTACCTGAGCAAGCTCCAGGCGCTCGGTGAGGCCAGCGGCTGCTTCCTGGGCATGGGCGTGTCCCTCCCAATGTATCTCAACTTCGACTTCATCTCGGAGGCTCAGGCCCTGTTCGACCGCGGCGAGCAGGCGGTTGGAGATGACGCGACGCTGCTCCGGCGCGTGCGCCACGCGCGTCTGCCACTGGATCGGGCGACGGTCATTCTCTCTCGGCATCTGATGAGCCAGTGGGTGGCCAAGGGCAACGAGCCGCAGACGATGCCGCTCGACCGCGAGGCCATCACCGAGCGCTACCAGCAGACTTGGTACACGGAGGCCGACCGCCGCTCGCCCGAAGCGACAGCCCAGAAGCAGAAGGCCGAGGCCGACGAAGAGGTGCTCAAGTACATGGCGGTCCAGCCCTACCTGCCGCTGCCGGAGAAGTTCCGGCACCTGCCAAAGGCGGATGTCTTCGACTTCCCTGCCGACCTCTCGCGGAACTGGAAGGACATCGTCAAGACACTCCCGGACGATGAGGCTGAAAGCGGCATTACGAACCGCCTGGAGTTCCCCACGACAATAGACACCGACAAGCACCCGCTGGAGCGCTACAAGCTGCCGATGCCCTGGGGCCTGTACGACACGAAGGACCGCAAGGGCATCGCAAGCACGACGATCAAGCCGGAGGACGTGCCGGGCCCGGGTTATCACTGGTACAAGATGGGCACGCACAAGATCGGTGGCGCGTACTACCTCTACTTCTTCTGGAGCTGGATCATACAGGTGGACCTGGGCAGTGTCGTTGACCCGGAGAACCCTGAGCAGCGGTTCGAGGTCTGGGCCCGGATCAAGTTCGAGGGCCCGTTCTTCCCCCACGGCCAGGAGGGCGACAAGAACGCCATCAGCGTGGAGCGGATCGTGCTCGTGAAAGCGGCCGCCGACTAGAGGCGACCGGGCCTGCGCGGCGAATACTTGCAGACCAACGGACACATGGCTCTTGCCGATGGGCAGTTGGCGCGCGGAGGGAGTTATGATCGCTTTGAGGTGTATCGCAGACAGCAAGGATGCGCAAAGTAAGCCCTGGGCACACATCCTATTGGGCGCCTGCCTGATCGTGGGCCTTGCCCTGGGCCACGCGGGCACGCCGGGGGAGGCTCAGGATGCCGCCGCCCGCAGGATGGCTCTGCTTCAGATCAAGGGCAAGGACGCCGGGGCCGTCGCTCGACTGGCAGGTGCTCTGCGGGACCAGGACCCCCTTGTCGCGCGTACGGCCGCGCGGCTCCTGCTGCGCTGTGGCAAGGCGGCCCTGCCCCATCTCAAGCAGGCGCTGGAGCACGATGACCTGCTGGTGCGCAGGAGCGTGGTCATCGGTCTCGGTGAGGTGGCCGAAGGCGCGGAGACTGTCGAGTTGCTGGCTGAGGCGCTCAAGGCCGAGCATCCGCTCTTGCGCCAGGCCGCCGTGTTCTCCCTGTCCCGCGTCCGACCCCGCTCGGCACGGGTCAGGGAGCTTCTCGACGAGGCGGGCAAAGACGAGAACACCATCGTCAGCGAGGCGGCGCTGCATGCGGCCAGGAGCTCGTATGTCACCGTGCAAGCGATACGGCTGCCGGCGGATGGCTGGAAGTTCAGGCTCGACCCCGAGCGCGTCGGCAAGGACGGAAAGTGGTTCGCGCCCGACCTCGATGACAGCGGCTGGGATGACATCGGCATTGAGAAGGCGTGGCAGGGCTTCGACTACGACTACATAGGCGTCGCCTGGTATCGGCGCACGATTGACCTGCCCGCCAGGCCGAAGGGCGACGCGGAGCAGAAGGCCGAGCTGCGTTTTGAGGGTGTGGACGAATGTGCGTGGGTCTGGGTGAACGGCCAGTACGCCGGGGAGCATGACATCGGCCCGACGGGCTGGAACAAGCCCTTCAGCCTCGATGTCACCGACCTGCTGCGCTGGGACGAGCAGAATCAAATCACGGTCAGGGCAATGAACACCGCGATGGCCGGCGGCATCTGGCGGCCGGTGACCATCATGATCCTGGAGTTGGCGGAATAGCAGAGATTTATGCGGCGCCGAAAGGGCGCTGACGGAGAGTGATTCCTCGTGCGCAAGATATTGGTCGCAGTTGTAAGCACAATCGTGATCTGCAACTTTGCCGCAGCCCAGGAACCGGAGGAGGATACCGTGCAACTCGCAGAGCCGTTCCGTGAG
>CBFDBV010000194.1:0-8808 GCA_965603135.1 uncultured bacterium | reverse complement strand
GAGCCGCGCTCGCGCTCGACATCTTCTGCTACCGCGTGCGCAAGTACACCGGCGCTTTCGCCGCGGTGCTCGGCGGACTGCACGCGATCATCTTCACCGGCGGGATAGGCGAGAACGATGCGCGAGTGCGCGCCCGCTGCGTTGAGGGCCTCGATCACCTGGGGCTGCACGTAGATGCGGCGCGCAATGACGCGCCACGCTTCGACGACGGCATTGCTGAGGTCGGCTCCCCCCAGGCGACGGCCACGATGCTTGCCATCCGCACCGATGAGGAGCTGATGATCGCGCGGGACACTGCGAGTCTGCTCGGGTAGTTGGCACGATGCTGATCCGCCTGCGGTCGCGCGCCAAAGAAAATACTAGGAGAGCAGGAGGTCCTCCGCGGCTCGGGCGAGAAGCAGCTTGTGAAGCTGTGCACGAAGTGTCCTCTCGGAAGTCCAGCCAAGGGGATAGACCGGGGTCTCCGCGAGTGGTGGGCGTGGAGATTTCGCGTGCAAGGGCGTACGAAAATGTGAGCCGCACCAGCCGTCACGTGCGGCGAGTCAGGCGAGGTCACGGCAAAGGGGATAGCCTCAATGGATGCGCTTCATGTCCTTGACTGGGTGGCTATCGGCACGGTCCTGGTGCTGGCGCTGCTGGCGATCCATCTGCGCGACGTGCTCAAGGGCGCTCTGGCGCTTGCGGTGCTCTCGGCGATACTGGCGGCGATGTTCTACCGCTTCGGCGCCTCATACGCCGCCGTGTTCGAGCTTAGTGTGTGCGCAGGCTTGATCACAGTGCTCTTCGTAGCCGTCATTGCGCTCACGGAAGCGAGGGAGCAAGAGTGAAGACGGGCGGAGGCCTCATCACTTGTGTCGCCCTGCTGGTCGCCCTGCTCGTGATCTTTATGTCATCCGCCACGATCTTCCCCAGCGGGTCGGTGGTCTTTCAGCCCTTCCGCGCGGTTCTCTGGGGCCACCGCGTGCTCGATCTCGTCGGCCAACTGCTGATGATCATGGCCGGGACCTTCGGGGTGCTGGTGCTGGTGAAAGAGAGGATCGAACAGTAATGAGTGCCTACGCGGGCGCGGGCATAGCTCTGTTCTTCATCGGCCTCTACGCGACCATCACGCGTCGCAACCTGCTCCAGCTAGTCATCGGCCTCGAACTCATGGCGCGGGGCGTCTCCCTCCTGTTCATCCTGGCTGGCCTGGCGCAACAGAGCCTCCCGGTCGCCCAGGCCATCGTCATCACCAGCATCCTCATCGAGGCGGTGACTGTCGCGATTGCCCTCTCCCTCGTTGTCGCCGCCTACCAGCACAACGAAAGTATCAGCGTCCTGAGCCTCAAGCGGCTGAAGGGGTGAACCGACTACGAGCATAGAGCTGGCCGCAATCCTGGCCGTAGGCGTACCGCTGATCGGGGCGCTGATGGTGCTCATCGTCGGCCGCATCAGCGAGCGGCTGATGAAGTGGTTCTCGGTGCTGGTGGGGTTTGCCACGGCGGGCTTCACGGTGGTGCTGGTGACGCGCGGCTACGACTGGCCGCTGACCGCGTACTACTGGATCCCCGCCGCCGACGTCACCGTCAGCCTTCAGCTTACCGGCATCGGAGTCTACGTCGCCGCCATCGCCGGCTGCATCGGCGCCCTGGCGCTGCTCTACTCCATCAAGTACATGCAGCCGGAGGAGTCCGAGTACCGCCCCACGCGCTACTACTTCTTCACCGTTCTGTTCATCGGCGCAATGATCGCCCTGGCGCTCTCGGACAACTTCCTGACCCTGTACATCTTCTGGGAGATCATCGGCTTCTGCTCGTATGCCCTGATCGCCTACTACTACAACGACCCCAAGGCGGTGCGCGCGGGCACCAAGGCCTTCATTGTCACACGCTTCGGAGACATCGGGCTGCTGGTGGGCATCGTGGTGCTGTGGACGGCTATGGCGAAGGCCGGCAACCCGACCTTCAACATCGCCGCGACCATCGCCGCCGCCAAGTCCGCCAGCATACCCATGTGGGCGGTGGGCGTGGCGGGCATCGGCTTCATCGCCAGCGCGATCGGCAAGTCGGCTCAGTTCCCGCTGCACATCTGGCTGCCTGACGCCATGGAAGCGCCCACCACCATCAGCGCCCTGATTCATGCCGCCACCCTGGTCAATGCCGGCATCTACCTGTGCGTACGGACTATGCCGATGTTCGAGGTCTTCGCCTGGTGGTCGCTCACACTCATCTGGATCGGCTCGGTCTCCGCGCTGCTGACCGCAATACTGGCGCTGATGGAAAAGGACCTCAAGCGCGTGCTGGCGTTCTCAACCATCAGCCAGCTCGGGTACATGATGGCCGGCGTGGGCGCGCTGGCGGTCTTCGCCAGTCAGTTCCACCTGCTCAACCACGCGATCTTCAAGGCCCTGCTCTTCCTGTGCGCCGGCGCTATCATCCACGCCACGCACACCAAGAACCTCTACGAGATGGGCGGCCTGGCACGGGAGATGAAGCTGACCCACGTGTGCTTCCTCGTCGGCACGCTGGCCCTGGCGGGCGTACCGATCTTCAACGGCTTCTGGTCGAAGGATGCCATCTTCGAGGCGCTGGCTCAACGGGGAGACGTCACGTGGCCGCTGATAATACTGATCGCGACTGCGCTTCTGACCGCCGCGTACGCCTGGCGTATGTACTGGCTGGCCTTCCTGGGCGAGAGTCGGCGCGAGGGGGAAGCCCATGCCACGCCCTGGCAGATGGGGCTGCCGCTGGTCATCCTGGCCGTCGGCACGCTGGCCTCGTGGCTCTATGTCGGCGGCTTCTCCACCAAGCTGGGACAACTCCTGCCCTTCCACTACGTGCCGACCATCGAGCTGTCCGAGTTCGTGCATCACACCTTCGCCAGCCCGCTGGTCTACATCGCGGCGGCAGTGGTGGTAGTACTGGTGGTGCTGGGAGTGCGCTGGCACAAGCGAGCGCCCGTCCCCGACAGACCGACGATGTGGGCCGATCTGCTCTGCGACACGAAGCTCTTCTGGGAGTGGTTCTGGGGCCTGGGCGTAGTGCTGATGAAGGCGTTCGCCTCGGTGCTGCGCGTTTTTCAGACCGGCGACCTGAACTACAACAGTCTGTGGATCGCAGTGGGGTTGATCGCCGCGCTGCTTATGTTCATAGGTTGGGGATGACACTATGGAAGTGCTTCACCCGGTAGCGGTGCTGGCCGTCGGCGCGTTCTTCGCCTACCTGATCGGCCGCCTGACGCGGGGCCGCGCGCTCACAGGCTTTATCACCTTCGCGGCCTTGCTGGCGGCAGGCAACGGGGTTTACCACCTCGGGCAACTGGTCGGGCAGGACGTGCATCCGACGTGGCCGCCAACCGCGTCCTGGCGGCCGTTGTTCGCGTTCCTGCGCGTCGACAGCCTGGGCGTATTCCTCGCTACCGTGGCGCTGGCGCTTTCCGCGCTGGTCGCCATCTTCTCGGCCCGTTATATGCAGAAGGCCAACATCGGCAAGTTCTACGCTCTGCTGCTGCTTATGACCGCGGGCATGGTCGGCATCGGCTTCGCCGGCGACCTCTTCAACCTCTACGTCTTCTTTGAGGTAATGAGCATCTCCTCGTTCGTGCTGGTGGCCTTCCACAGGGACGAGTGGGAGCCGGTGGAGGCCGGGACGAAGTACCTGGTTATGAGCACGATCGGCTCCTCGATGGCGCTCATGGGCATCGCGATGGTGTATATGTACACCGGCTCGCTGAACATTGAGTACCTGCCCGGCCTGCTCAAGAATTACGCGGGCAGCCCGCAGCTTTTCGCCATCATCGCTCTCCTGGTCGTGGGCTTCGGGGTGAAGGCCGCGGTGGTGCCGCTGCACACCTGGCTGCCGGATGCTCACAGTGCCGCGCCCAGCGGCATCAGCGCTATGCTCTCGGGCATCGTGATTCAGGCCGGCCTGATAACTATGATCAAGTCCCTGGTGGCAGTATCCGCCGGCGAGACGGGCATAGTCTTCGCGGTGCTGGCGCTGGTGACGATGTTCGTGGGCAATCTGATGGCGCTGAGGCAGACGGACCTTAAGCGCATGCTCGCCTACTCGAGCGTTGCGCAGGTGGGCTACATTCTGCTGGGGGTAGGCCTTGCCTTCGGTTTTCCGGCTCTCGCGGGCTTCTCAGGGATGCGCGGCGGCCTGCTGCACATCCTCAACCACGCCTTTATGAAGGGCGGGGCCTTTCTGTGCGCCGGCGCCTTCCTCTACGTGCTGGGCACCAGGGAGATGGGCAAGCTCTCGGGCCTGGGCCGGCGCATGCCGGTCATCAGCGTTTGCTTCTTCATCTTCGCCCTGGCGCTGGCCGGCACGCCGCCCTTCAACGGCTTTGTCAGCAAGCTCTTCATCTGCCGCGCCGGCGCCGACCTGGCGGGCACGAGCCTGGCGGGCTGGGGCCTCTTCCTGATCGTTATGCTCATCCTCAACAGCGTCATATCCCTGTTCTACTACCTGGGCGCGGTCAACAGGATCGTGTTCGGCGCCGTTCCTGGGGATCAACAGAAGCAGCTCCCGCCCGTGCCCTTCTTCATCGTGCTGCCCATCGTGGTGCTGGCCCTGCTCTGCGTGCTGCTGGGGGTTTACCCGGAGATGGGACTGCAACTGGTGGACCCCGCGGCCAGCCAACTGGCCGCTATGATTGGAGGCGTCTAACAGGTGACCGCCTCTCAGGTGCTCTATCATCCGCTGACTACCTTCGGGATCTGCGTGCTGTGCGGTTGGCTGCTCTATCAGTTCGGCCGCGCCATCAGCCCGGCTACGCAGGCGGTCGGCGACAAGCTGAAGACCTACGCCTGCGGTGAGGAGGCGCCCGCCAAGTCCTTCCCGACCGCGTACCATCTCTTCCACGCCGCCTTCATCTTCACGCTGCTGGATGTGCTGGCGCTGGTGATCGGCACTATGCCGCGCGGAGTTCCGATTGCGTTGGGGATCGGCTATCTCGCCATCGGACTGACCGCGATCATCATTCTGTTCAAGGACTGAGAAGGAGCGGGCTATGCTTAGCGGACTTGTCACGTGGGCTCGGGCCAAGTCGCCGTGGGTCTGTCATCTCAACTGCGGCTCGTGCAACGGCTGTGACATCGAGATCGTGGCGGCGTTGATGCCGCGCTTCGACCTGGAGCGCTTCGGGATACTGCTGGAGGGCAGCCCGAGGCACGCGGATGTGCTGCTCTGCACGGGCCCGGTGACCCGTCAGATCAAGGACCGGGTGGTGCGCGTCTACGAGCAGACCCCTGAGCCCAAGTTCGTCATCGCCGTGGGCACCTGCGGGATATCAGGCAGTCCGTTCAGCCCGGGCTACAACGTGCTGGGGGGCATAGACGCGGCCATCCCGGTGGATATGTACATACCCGGCTGCCCGCCCAGGCCGGACGCCATCACCTACGGAGTCATCAAGCTCCTGGCGGCCCTCGACCCGCTCGCCGCGGAGCTGGTCGAGGAGATCGAGAGCAAACAGGATACGAGTTCGCTGGTGTACCTGGCGCCTGAGAAGGCCGAGGCGGAGGTAGCGCAAAGCCAGTAGCCAGGCGAAACGTCCAGTGATAGAGAGCAGGCCATGACGATGACCGCGTCTGAACTGGTCGAGGAGATACAGAGCAGCTACGAGGGCGAGCTTGCCGAGGCCGAAGCGCGCTCGGAGGTGGACGCCTGGGTGGGGGTTGCGCCCCAGGAGATACAGAAGATCATACGCCATCTCCGGGACACCCATGCGCCTGTGCACCTGTCAACGATCACCGGCGTGGACCTGGGCGAGTCCATCGGCGTCATCTACCATTGCGTAGCCAAGGGCGTCAGCTTGAACGTTCACACCGCGGTGCCCAAGGGCGATGATAGAATAGAGAGCATCACGCCCGTGCTGCCCGCCGCTATCCTCTACGAGCGGGAGGTCCACGACCTGCTGGGCGTGGAGTTCGTGGGCCACCCGGATATGCGCCGACTGATACTCCCGGAGGAGTGGCCCGAAGACGACCATCCGCTCCGCCAGGATGACGCCGATCCCGCCCAGGGCGGGAAGGAGAGTGAAGAGGAGAGTGCCTAAGCTATCCTTTCCGATAGGGCCGCAACATCCCGCCCTCAAAGAGCCCGAGCAACTGCAGATAACGGTTGACGGCGAGGTCGTGGTGGACGCCGACATCCGCATCGGCTACATCCATCGTTCCATCGAGAGAAGCTGTCAGGACCGCACCTACATCCAGGACCTCTACCTGTGCGAGCGCGTGTGCGGCATCTGCTCCAACGCGCACACCCTCTGCTTCGCGACCACGGTGGAGAAGCTGGCCGGCGTAGAGGTGCCCAGGCGCGCGCAGTACGTCCGGATGCTTATGCACGAGCTGGAGCGCATACACAGTCATATGCTCTGGCTGGGCGTGGCCGGGCACGAGGTCGGCTTCGAGACGCTGTTCATGTATGTCTGGCGCGACCGTGAGACGGTGCAGGACCTGCTGGAGATGCTCTCGGGCAACCGCGGCCACTATGCGATGACGACGCTGGGCGGCGTGCGCCATGACCTGACCCCTGAGATGATTGACAAGTGCCGGGAGGGCCTGAAGCATCTTCGCGAGCGGGCCGAGTACTACGCCGACATCGCGACGACCGAGGCGACTTTCCTCAAGCGCGCCAGCGAGGTGGGCGTCGTCTCCGGGGACAGGTGCGCCGAGCTGGGCGCCACCGGCCCCACGCTGCGGGGCTCCGGCGTGGGCTTCGATGTGCGCGAGTACTTCCCATATTCGGGCTACGATGAGATCGAGTGGGAGGTCAAGACCTCCGAGCTGTGCGACGTGCTGGGGAGGACGCTCGTGCGCGTGCTGGAGGTCATCGAGGCCTGCAACATCGGGATGCGCGTGCTGGATGACCTGCCCGACGGGGAGGTCCAGGCGAAGGTCCCGCGCAAGATCCCCGAGGGGGAGGCCGTCGGCCGCGTCGAGGCCCAGCGCGGTGAGCTGATCTACTACATCAAGAGCAACGGCACCGACAAGCCCGAGCGGGTCAAGATACGCACGCCCACCCTGTCGAACATCCCGTCGGGCGTCGAGATGGTCAAGGGCGGCTACATCGCCGACATCACCATCTCCTTCGCCTCGATTGACCCGTGCTTCAGTTGCACCGACCGCACTGTGGTACTGACCGACAGCAACAACGGCGACAGCCGACAAATCACCTGGCCTGACCTGGTGAACCTATCGCGAACGGCGGGCAAGGGGCAATAGGCAAAGGGCAAAGGGGAACGACTGACGACAAAACGGCTGGGGCATCCTGCTTCTGCCGGGGACGGTGCTGTGGCCCCTTTGCCCCTTGCCCCTTGCCCGAGCTGGAGGGCAGCAATGAACATCGTGCAGCCGCTGTTCAACATCGTGATCTTCCCGGGCTTCGCCTTCCTGGTGGCCTTCGGGCTGTTCGCCTCCTGGGTGGATCGCAAGCTGGTGGCGAAGTTCCAGAACCGCGTGGGCCCTCCTATCTTCCAGCCGCTGGCCGACCTGATCAAGCTGCTGGCCAAGGAAGATATCATCCCCGAGAAGGCCTCGCGGGCGATGTTCACGGCGGTGCCGCTGGTGGGCCTGGCCGGCGTGGTCTGCTCCGTCACTTACCTCCCGCTCTGGTCCACTCAAGCCCTCTCGGACTTCCCGGGCGACCTGATCGTGGTGCTCTACCTGCTGAGCCTCCCCACCTTCGCCCTGTTCCTGGGCGGCTGGTACTCCACCAACCCGTTCGCCACCGTGGGCGCGACGCGCACCCTCACCCTGCTGTTCGGCTACGAGGTGCCCTTCCTGCTGGCGGCGCTGGGGCCGGCGATCGCGGTTGGGTCGTGGGACATCTCGGGCATCGCCCTCTATCAGTCCGCCAACGGCTGGCTCATCACGTGGGTGCCGGTGTCCTTCCTGGTGGCGCTGGTGGCGCTGGTCGGCAAGCTGGAGCGGATTCCCTTCGACATCCCGGAGGCGAAGACGGAGATCGTGGCCGGCCCCATTGTCGAGTACTCCGGCCGGCGCCTGGCGATGTTCAAGCTCACCTTCCTCACCGAGATGGTGGTCGCGAGCGCGCTCATCTGCGTGCTGTTCCTGGGCGGCCATCACTTCTGGTGGATACCGTACGCGACGATGAGTCCGTGGCTTGCCTGGCCGGTGGGCTTCCTGGTGCTGAGCGCCAAGATACTGCTCATTGTCTTCTTCCTGTCGCTGACCAAGGCCGCGCTCTGCCGACTCCGCGTGGAGCAGATGGTGCAGTGGTGCCTGTCGTACCTGGGCATTCCGGCGCTGCTTCAGATAGCCGCAGTTATCATCTTCCGCCAAGTGGGAGCATGACGACGGCGGGCAAGGGGCAATAGGCAAGGGGCAAAGGGGAAACGGCAAACGGCAGCGACAACGACAGATCATCCGTTGGTCGGTAGTCGGAGTTCGGTAGTCGGAGTTCGGAGGGCGATGGACAGATGACGAAGAGGCTGGGCATAGGCGCAATGGTGCAGGAGCTGATGGGCAGCCTGCTGTTTCGCAAGCGGGCGACCGTGCTGTATCCCATCGAGCGGCTGGAGCCGCCGGAGAGGTTCCGCGGCAGGCTGCACTACGACACCAGCAAGTGCACGCTCTGCGGCCTCTGCGCCCGCGACTGCCCGGGGATGGTCATCAAGGTGGTCAGAGAGAAGATCGAGAAGGAGGACGGCAGCGTCGAGAGGGGCGGCCATCTGGAGTGGGAGATGGACCGCTGCATCTTCTGCGGGCAGTGCGCCGAGAGCTGCCCCAAGGGCGCGATAACCTTCTCCCACGACTTTGAGCTCGCGCAGCCCGACCGCGAGAGCTTCTCCCCGCAGACCGCGGCG
>CBFDBV010000193.1:0-8812 GCA_965603135.1 uncultured bacterium | reverse complement strand
GTCGAGGTGCTGAGAGCGTGGACGAACGGCCCGACCGCCGAGACCGCCCCGCACTACCTGGCGCTGACTGACGAGGCAGTGAGGGAGCACGGGGCCAACGCGAAGATGAACCCGCCGCTGCGCACCGAGCAGGACCGGGCCGCGCTGAGGCAGGCCCTCGCGGATGGGGTCATCAGCATCATCGCGACCGACCACGCGCCGCATACCGAAGAGGAGAAGGCGCGCGGGCTGCTCGAGGCACCCTTCGGGATCGTGGGGCTGGAGACGGCGCTGGGGGTGATCTTCACGGAGCTGGTCGAGCCGGGGATACTGAGCCTGCGCCAGGTGCTGGCGGCGCTCAGTTCGAGCCCGGCGCGCAGGTTCGGGCTCGAGGCCGGCAGCCTGGAGGTCGGGATGCCCGCCGACGTGATCGTGGTTGACCCGCACAAGGCCTGGCGCGTGGCGCCCGCCAGCTTCGCGTCCAAGGGGAGGAACACCCCGTTCGCGGGGATGATGCTGCAAGGCAAGGTGGAGGCGGTCGTGGTCGGCGGAGCCCTCGCGGTGCGTGACGGTGAGGTAGTAGCGAGTGGCGAGTGACGGGGGATCGGGGACAGTCACCTAATGTGACTGTCCCGCATTTTCCCGGCGGCAGGTAGGCTATGCAGAAACCTCCGAAGCAGACAGCACGGATGCTCCTCCTCGTGAGAGATCTTGGCCGGGCTCTTGCCGCGGCTCTTCCGGTGGTCCTGTTGCTGATGGCGGCCCGGCCGGCGGCCGCCGAGGGAACGGCCACGCTGGTCGTGAACGGGAGGCCGGTCGAGCAAGCCGCCGCGCTCGTCGGTGATGACGGGCATCTGCTGGTGTCGCAGGGGGCAATGCGGTTCGCCCTCGGCCTGACTGTGCTCCAGGGAGCCGAGGGCGAGCCGTGGACGATACGAGGCTTCGGGCGGACGCTCCAGGTGCGCGTCGGCAGAAGACAGTTCGCCGTCGAAGGCGAGCTGCGAGAGGCCACGGTCGCACCCTCGATGCAGGGCGACGAGCTTCTCGTCCCCCTGGAGATGCTCCAGGCCGCGTTCGAGATGGAGGCCGAGAAGCACCGGGACGGTGAGGCGGTCTGCTGGGTGCTGCAGACGCCCGGGGCGGAGATACTGGACGTGCGCCAGGGCGGGCACACCGACCGGGCCAGGCTGGTCCTGGACCTGGAGGGCCCGACCGGCTTCTCCTGGCGAGAGGAGGGCGGGCAGCTCATCGTAGAGGTCCCCGCTCCCAAGAGCCGGGCGTCCGGCCCCTCCTTCGTGCGGCTGCTGAGCTTCGACGATCCGCTGATCTCGCAGGTGCGGCAGGGCCCGACCGGCAGCGGCGCGTCGCGCGTGGAGATCACGCACAACTCCTCCGAGGCCCCGGATGTCTTCAGCCTGGGCAGCCCGCCGCGCATCGTGGTGGACCTGCTGCGCGATGAGGCGGACTACCTGCCACCGGAGCCGGAAGTGCCGGAGCTGCCGAAGACGCCGAAGCTGCCGAAGTCCGCCGGCGTGCTGCAAGTGCGCAACTTCGGCACGCCGCGAGGGCCGACGCGGGTGTTCGTGCTGAACCTTGACCCGCGCTCTGAGCAGGTTGAGGTGCGGCCCGAGCTGGCGGGCCCCACCATTAACCAGCGCGCGCCGGTGAAGCTGATATGCACCCGGCACCGCGCATACGCCGGGGTCAACGGCGGGTTCTTCAGTTACCAGGGGCCGCCGCTGGGGATGCTGGTCATTGACGGCGAGTGGATAAAGGCCCCCAGTAACGAGCGAACGGTCCTGGGCATAGCCGAGGACGGCGAGCTGCTGATGGACCGGCTGCAGTTCAAGGGGCGGGTGCACTTCTCGGGGCACGGCTACCTCGAGCTGACCGCGCTCAATCGCGGGCACGCGGAGGACAGCTCGCTGGTGATGTACACGCGGCGATGGGGGAGCCAGGTCAAAGGGGCCGAGAGGCGGACGCGGCTGGTAGTGGACCGGACCGGGATGGCCACGCGCGTGGAAAGCGACGGCACCTCGGTCGCCATCCCCCCGGGCGGCTTCGTGCTCTCGGGCAACGGCGGCTTCGCCCCCAGCCTGCGGAAGGTGGAGGTGGGGACGGTGGTGACCGTGGAACTGAAGACCGAGCCGGCCTGGCCGAAGCTGAAGCACGCGATAGGCGGAGGGCCGCGGCTGGTCAAGAACGGGAGGGAGCACATCACCGCCAGGCCGGAGAAGTTCCGCTCGGACGTCTACGCCGGCGCGCGGCCGCGCACGGCGGCGGGCATCACGAAGGACGGGCGGCTGGTGCTGGTCGCGGTCGAGGGAGGCAGAGCGGGCGACGGCGGGGGGATGACACTCCAAGAGCTGGCGAGCACGATGATCAAGCTGGGCGTGGAGCAGGCGATGAACCTCGATGGCGGCGGGTCCACCACCTTCGTGGTCGAGGGGCGAGTGATCAATCGTCCCAGCGACGGCTGCGCGCGGTCGGTATCAAATGCGCTGCTGGTGTTTGCGAGTGAACGGTAGTAGCGAGTGGCAACGGGTGCGATTTCAGATTGTCGGCAACTGGGCTTGACCGGCCCCTCCATCATTCCCGACGCTTGACGGGAGACACGCGCTGGCATAGAATCGGGGTGGAGGCGAACGAAGATGCCAAGGTCGGTGGGGCGCGTTGTGCTCGTCGCCGCGGTCGTCAGCTTCGCAGCTCTGTGCGGGTGCGAGCAGCCGCAACCGTCCGAAGAGCGTACTCCCCAGCCCGCTGCCGCCGCGGCCGAGAACGTGCGGGAGCCGGCCGTGGCAGGGCCAAGAGGCTTCTACCCGAGCGATCCTGACGAGCTGAGAGGATACGTGGAGGAGCAGCTCGCCCAGGCGGGCAAGCCGGAGCTGCCCGGGCGCGTCGTCGCGCTGATAGCCCCCCACGCCGGATACGTCTACTCGGGAAGCATCGCGGCAGCCGCATTCGCCACAGTGGTGGGTGCGGAGTTCGAGACGGTCATCGCCGTCGGGCCGAGCCATCGCGTGCCGGTGGACGGCGCCGCGCTCACCGACGCCAGCGCGTGGCGCACGCCGCTGGGGGAGGTCGCCATTGACACCGAGATGTGCGCCGCGCTGGAGGCCGCCTCGGAGCGAATCCACGTCAGCGCCCTCGCGCACCGGCACGAGCATTGCCTGGAGGTGGAGGTGCCGTTCCTCCAAGTGGCGCTCAAGGAGTTCAAGCTCGTGCCGCTGGTGATGACGGATTTCAGTGGGGAGAACTGCACCGCCCTGGCGCAGGCGATCGTGGCGGTGGTCGAGGAGAGGCTTGCCGCGCGCAGCGGGGCCGAGGGCGGCAAGGCGGGGTCGGTGCTGCTGGTGGCGAGCACGGATATGTCGCACTACCCCGTCTATGAGGAGGCCAACCGCGCCGACAAGGCGATGCTGGAGGCCATCGAGACCTTCGACCCGTCCAAGGTGCGCGAGAAGGACGGGGAGCTGCTGGCGGCGGGTGTCGAGGAGCTGCACTGCACCCTGTGCGGGCTGGGGCCGGTGCTGGCGGTGATGGAGGCGGCCAGGGAGCTTGGGGCTGACACGGTAAAGACAATCAAGTACGCGAACTCAGGGGATGTGCCCGTGGGCGACCGCGGGCGCTGCGTGGGCTACTGCGCGGTCGCATTGTGCGCTCGTGAGAAGGAGGGGGAAGGCGTGAGCGAGGAAGCTGGTCAGACGAGCGAGGAAGAGCTGGACGAGGTGCAGCAGAAGGCGCTGCTGGCGCTGGCGCGACAGACTATCACCTTGTACGTCAAGAACCGGACAGTGCCCGACTTGCCGACCGGCGATCCGGCATTCGAGCAGGAGCGGGCGGTGTTCGTGACCCTGCACAAGCACGGGGACCTGCGCGGCTGTATCGGGACCCTCGAGGCCCGCCAGCCGCTGGCGGAAGAGGTGCGGTCGTCCGCAATATCCGCGGCGACACAGGACCCGCGCTTCCCGCCCGTGACCGCCGATGAGCTGGACGAGCTGCACATCGAGATAAGTGTGCTCTCGCCGATGCGCAAGGTTAAGAGCGCCGACGAGATCATCGTGGGCAAGCACGGGGTGGTCGTGTCCCAGGGGATGCGGCGGGGCGTGTTCCTGCCGCAGGTGGCTCCCCAGCAGGGATGGGACCGGGAGACGATGCTGAGCAACCTGTGCGCGCACAAGGCCGGCTTGCCGCCGGATGCCTGGAAGCACGGCGCTGATCTCTTCGTCTTCACCTGCCAGGTCTTCGAGGAGCCACAAGATTGAGCGAGGACGGGAGCGCTGATAGGGGGCGCAGGCGGTTCCTCAAGCTGCTGGGCCTGGCGGGGCTGGGCCTCGCCGGATGCTCGCGCAGCACCGGGGAGAACGATGTGTTGGCCCAGCAGCCGGCGCCGGTGCCTGCGGCGGAGCGTGAGACGGTGGTGTCGCCGGAGGCCACCGTGGTCGTGGTGCGGTGCGCGGAGGTGGTGGGCAACGACGGCAGCCTTGATGCCGCGCTGGTGGAGGAGATGGTCAGCGCCGGCGTGAGCGCCCTGAGCGGAGAGGAAGACCAAGCGGCGGCGTGGGGGCGGTATTTCGAGGCGGGGCAGAGGGTGGCGGTAAAGGTCAACTGCCTGTCGGGGCCGCCGGTGGCGACGCATCCGGAGGTGACGGACGTGGTCACCAGGGCCCTGCAAGCGGCGGGGATCGTGGCCGAGGACATCGTCATCTACGACCGGCTGACCGGCGAGCTGGAGACCTGCGCCTTCGCGGTGAACAAGAGCGGGACCGGGGTGCAATGCTACGGCACCGACCGCGTCGGCTACGACTCCGCCCCGACCGTGATCAAGGAGGTCGGCACCTGCTTCAGCAGGATTGTCTCGCGCGGTTGCGATGCCATCGTCAATGTGCCGGTGCTCAAGGACCACGACCTGGCCGGCCTGACCGGCGCGCTCAAGAACCATTACGGCTCGGTTCATAACCCGAACAAGCTGCACGGGCAGCCGGAGGACCGGTGTTCGCCCTACATCGCGGATCTCAACTGCGCCGAACTGCTGCGCTCCAAGCAGCGTCTGATAGTCTACGACGCGCTGATGGTCTGCTACGAGGGCGGCCCCGGCTACAAGCCGGAGACGACAGTGCCTTACGGCGCGATCATGGTAGCGACGGACCCGGTGGCGGCAGATACGGTGGGGCTGAAGCTGGTGGACGAGCTGCGGGTGGAGCATGGGCTGGAGGCGCTGGCGGGGTCGGAGCGCGACCCGAAGTACCTCGCCGTCGCGGGAGATGAGGACCATCAGCTCGGCAGCAACGATCTCGGAAAGATAGATATGGTAGAGCGCGTCGTGAGCGCGTGAAGGACGCTCCTTCCCAGAGGAGCGCTTGCGCTCCGGTTCGTGGGAGGGACTCGCGCAGGGCGTGGGCGAGGGGACAAGGGGCAAGATGGACCAGAAGGACGACAGGGACAAGGCGATCAGTCGCCGGGATATGCTGCGGACGCTGGCGCTGGGCGGGCTGGGGCTCGGCCCGGCGGGCCTGGTGAGCCGAGGCCTGCGTGGCGCGGCAGGGGCGGTGAGCGTGCCCAGCGGCTGGAAAGAGGCGATGTTCTACAAGCGGCTCGACGGGCTGAAGATCAAGTGTCAGATATGCCCCAAGAACTGCGTGGTGGGCGAGGGAGAGCGGGGCTTCTGCGGCAACAAGGAGAACCGCGGCGGGAAGTACTACACCCTGGTCTACGGACAGGCGGCGGCGCTCAACATTGACCCCATCGAGAAGAAGCCCCTGTACCACTTCCTCCCCGCCAGCCGAGCCTTCTCCATCGGCACCGCCGGCTGCAACATGGACTGCAAGGACTGCCAGAACTGGGAGATCTCCCAGGTGCGCCCCGAGCAGATTCGTCAGCCGGTCTCACTGCCGCCGAAAACCATCGTGAGCAAGGCGCCGCAGTACGGGGCCACGGTGATCGCGTACACCTACAACGAGCCGGTCGTCTTCTACGAGTATATGCACGACACCGCGAAGCTGGCCCGGCAGCACGGGCTGAGGTCGGTGATGATATCCAACGGATACATTAACCGCGAGCCGATGCTGGAGCTGGCCCCGTACCTGGACGCCGTCAAGGTGGACCTCAAGGGCTTCACCGATGAGTTCTACCGGAAGTACTGCCTGGGCACCGTCGAGCCGGTGAAGGAGACGATCAAGCGGGTCAAGGCGCTGGGCAAGTGGCTGGAGATCGTCTACCTGGTGGTGCCCACGCTGAACGACGACCTGGATATGATCGGGGAGATGGCGGCGTGGCTCAAGCGGGCGGTGGGCGCCGAGGTGCCGCTCCACTTCAGCCGCTTCCGTCCCCAGTATCGGCTCAAGAAGCTCCCCCCGACGCCGGTCTCGACCCTGGAGCAGTGCCGGGCAGTGGCCCGCGGGCAGGGGCTCAAGTACGTCTACATCGGCAACGTCCAGCCCGGGCACAGCGCAGAGGATACCTACTGCGCAAGCTGCGGCAAGGTCGTCATCGGGCGCTACGGCTACCAGATTCTGGAGCGGCATGTCAAGCCCAACGGCGCCTGCGAGTTCTGCGGGAACAAGATCCCCGGTGTCTGGTCTTAGCGGACGCAGCGCAGTGCAAGATCGGCGGAGACAATGACACTCCCCCTCTCGGCCGCCCTCGTCGGCATCGGATTCACCTCGTTGATGCTCCAGGTCGTGCTCGCCCGCGAGCTGGTCGTGTCCTTCCTGGGTAATGAGCTGATCATCGGCATCATCCTGCTGTCGTGGATGCTGCTGGTGGCGGCCGGCAGCGCGATAGGCGGGAGGCTGCTCCAGCGGCGCTCCACGGCGGGCCTGCTGGCCGGGCTGCAAGTGCTGATGGCGCCGCTGATGATCGGTGGGCTGGCGCTGACGCGGGCCGCGGGCCAGCAGGGGGAGTTCGCCGGGGAGATCGCCTCTCCGGCCGCGGCTATGCGGCTGACGGTCGCGGCGCTGGCGCCTGCATGCGTGGCGCTGGGGATGCAGTTCGCGGTGGGCTGCCAGGTGCTGGGGCGGCTGCGAGAGCAGGGCGCGAGCCAGGTGTACGTGCTGGAGGCGGGGGGCGCCGTCGCGGCCGGGGTGCTCTTTCACTTCGTGGTCGCCGATCACCTGAACGCAACGGTGGCGGTGCTGGCGCTGGGGGCCGTCAACTGCGCGCTGGCGGGATGGCTGGCGACCGCCGCCGAGCGCGGAGGCGTTGCCGTGGTCGCCAGCCTGGGCGCGGTGGCGTGCGTGAGCCTGGTCGGCTGGCCCGGGATGGGCCTGCGGCTCGACCGCGAGCTGCTGGGTCTGCGATGGGGAGAGGAGCTGGTGGCGTGGCGCAACACGCGCTACGGGATGTGGAGCGTCACCAGGCAGCGCGATCAGCTTACCTACTCCCACGACGGGCTGCCGATGTTGAGCACGGGGCCGGAGCCGGCGGCGGAGGCGGTCCACCTGGCGCTGGCCGCGCACCCGGACCCGCAAAGGGTGCTGATGATCGGCGGCGGGCCGCTGGCCATCGGCGAGGCGCTCAAACACCCGGTGCGGCGGCTAGACTACGTTGAACTCGACCGGCGCGGCATTGAATTCGTGCGCGAGCACCTGCCGGCGGAGCTGGCGAGGCCGCTGGACGATGCGCGCGTGCGCCTTCAGTTCACCGACGGGCGGGCGTTCGTCAAGGCAGCCGAAGCTGCTTACGATGTCATCGCCGCCGACCTGCCGGACCCCACGACGGCGGTCATCAATCGGTACTACACGGAGGAGTTCTTCGCGGAGGCCGGGCGGGCGCTGAAGCCCGGCGGCCTGCTGTTCACCGGGCTGGCCTCGCCGCGGGTGACGCTGACCGGCGAGCGAGGGGTGAACATCGGAGGCGTGTGGCGAGCGCTCTCGGGCGAGTTCAAGCGGCGAGCGCTGCTGCCGGTGGGCGAGAAGCTGCACTTCCTGGCGGGCGGGGGTCTGGCGGAGGGGACCGGCGCGCCAGGCGCGACGGCGGGCGATGGGACGGTCGAGTTTCCCCAGGCGGAGGAGCTGGGAGAGCGGCTCGTCCAGCGCGGCGTGCACACGCGGTTCCTGACGCCGTTCACGCTGAGCGCGGAGCTGAATCCGCTGGCATGCGAGCTGGCGAGGCAGTCGGTGGCAGAGGTGAGCGGGGCGCCGATCAACAGCGACTTCCGGCCGGTCGCTTACTACCTTCAGATGAGGCTGTGGGTGCGGCAGTTCGCGCCACGGGCGGAGTTGGGCTGGCTGGACGCGATAGGGACGGGCAGGCTTGGCTGGGTGCCGTGGGCGCTGGGGGGCTTGCTGGGGGCAGGCGCGCTCACGCTGGGCCGACGCTGGCAGGGATACGGCGGCGCGGCAGTTGCGGTGGCGATATTGCTGGTGGGGCTCCTGGAGATGGGCGTGCAGCTAGCGGTGATCTTCGGCTTCCAGACCATCGCGGGGTATCTGTATCATCAGATCGGGCTGCTGATGACGCTCAATATGCTGGGGCTGGCGGTGGGGGCGTGGGCCGGGAGGCGTATACCGAGGACCGCGGCGTCCGGCTGGCTGCTGGCGACGATCACCGTGTTCGTGGGCCTGTGCGCGGCGCTGCCCTGGGTCATGCGTGCAGCAGCGGCAGCGCCGACGCTGGCGACGCCGATACTCGGTGCGGCGGCGCTGGTAGCGAGCGTGCTCACCGGCGCGGCCTTCCCGCTGGGGGTGGTCCTCAGCCAGGGCTCGGAGGCGCGAGCGGGCGCGGCGCTCTATGCGCTGGACCTGGTGGGCGGGGCCGCGGGCGCGGCGCTGATCAGCATACTGCTGGTGCCGCTGAGGGGGCTGGATGCCTCGGCGTGGACGCTGGCGGTGCT
>CBFDBV010000192.1:0-8843 GCA_965603135.1 uncultured bacterium | reverse complement strand
CGAGACACGATGAAGGCAAAGGGCACAAGCGCGGCGAAGTAACGCGACAGGTCGTCGGTGCATCGAACGACAGAACAGGATAGACAGGATGCACAGCATGGCACACGATGAGCCGTCCGAAGCCTGTGTATCCTGTGCATCCTGTCTCCAAACTGAGGAGGTCTACTGCGAGTGCCACGTCCCGAGGAGAAGTTCGAGGCCGTCCCGCACACGCGCGTCCGCAGGGCCATCGGCGAGCGCACGCTCACCAGCGTCAACACCATCCCGCAGTTCCACGTCCGCACGCTGGTGGACGTCGAGCCCCTGGTGGCCTTCCGCGAGCGTCTGAAGGCCGCCGGCGATGAACCTGTCCCCACGTACAACGACCTGATCATTAAGGCGGTCGCCCTCACGCTCCGCGAGTTCCCGCGCTTCAACGCCTGGTGCGACGATGAGGAGTTGAAGCTGCTGGAGAGCATCAACGTTGGCTTCGCGGTCAGCACCGAGCAGGGTGTGCTGCTGCCGACGGTGCGCGAGGCGGACCGCAAGTCGCTGGCCGAGATCGCCGCCGAGACCGCCGAGATGATTGACCTGGCTCGGCGCGGGCGCTTACGAGCCTCGCTTCAGATGGGCGCTGGCTTCACGCTGTCGAACCTCGGCCCGATCGGGATTGACTCCTTCGCGCCCATCATCAGCCCCCCGCAGGTCGCCATCCTGGGCATCGGCTCCATTATGCCCCGGCCGATGGTGCTGGACGGCGAGGTCGTCGCCCGTCAGAGCCTCCAGTTGACGCTGGTGATGGACCACCGGGCCGCCGATGGCGCCGAGGGCTCGCAGTTCCTGGCTTCGCTCGCCCAACTGCTCACCCAGCCCGGAGGCCTGACATGAGCGCAGAGGCGACTCTCGACCTGGTGGTCATCGGCTCGGCCCTGGTCGAGATAACGCCCGCCGAGCTGGGCCGGCCGCTGGCGGAGGTCGAGAAGCTGGTGCCGTTGCCCTCCGGCTCGGCGGCCAACTTCGCGGCGGTGCTGGCGGGGCTGGGGGTCGAGGTCGGCTTCATCTCTCGCGTCGGCGCGGACGAGCTGGGCCGCTGGCTCATCACGCGGCTGGCCGAGCGCGGCATACACACCGACTTCATCCGGATGGTCGAGGGGCAGATGACCCCGGTCTCCTTCTGCTGGATGGACCAGGAGGGCGAGAAGACCTTCTACTTCTACCGCTTCCCGGGCTTCTGCGACCCGATGGCGACGCTGCGCGAGCAGGACCTTGACGCCGTCCAGGTGACTGCCGGTCGGCTCTTCGATTTCACGGAGGCGACCATCCGCCACGAGCCTTTGCGCTCGGCGGCTTTACGCGCGGCGGTGCTGGCCCGCGAGGCCGGCCGGGAGGTCTGCTACGCTGTCAACTACCGCCCGGCCTCGTGGGGCGATCAATCCGAGGGCGAGATCGTCGCGACCCAGCACCGCGCCTGCGCCGCCGCCGACCTGGTGGTGATGAACGAGCAGGAGGCGGATCTCGTTGCTCAGACCTCGGACCTCAGACCTCAGACTACCGACTACGGCAACGACGAACGAGGCCGTTTGTCGTCGGTCCGAGGTCCGAGGTCCGAGGTCCGAAGTCCGGCCGAGCTGGCCGCCCGCCGTGTTGCCGACCTCGGCCCACGTGTCGTTATCGTCACCTCGGGCGAAGAGGGGTCGCTGTTGCTGGCGGAGGGCGAGTTGACCCACGTCCCCGCGCGCAAGGTGGAGGTGGCTTACGACATCGGCGCGGGCGACGCCTTTCACGCGGGGCTGCTCGCGGCGCACCTGAGGGGGATGCCGCCGGTCGAGGCCGCGCGCTTCGCCTCCGACACCGCGGCGCTCAGGATCAGCCGCGACGCCAGCGCACCCGGCCCCACCTTCGAGGAGGTCGCCGCTCTCAACCACCATCCCCATTCATTCGGGTAGGTCGGCCTGCGCAACCTGCGGTGGAACACTGCTCGGACCTCGGACCTCAGACCTCAGACTACCGACTACGGCAACGACGAACGGCGCCGTTTGCCGTTGGTCCGAGGTCTGATGTCCGATGTCCGATTCGGCGGGGCGTATGATATCCACGCTAACCTGCCGATGGGCCGTGTCAATTCAGCCTCTCGGATAGGCAACGTGAGTACTTATGGAGAGTGATCGGAACGTGCGGATGATAGCCCTTCTGGTGTTGCTGTCTTGCGCGCCCGTCCAGGCCTTCGATGTCACCATCGAGGACGATGGGGCAGTGGTGAGGGGCGATGATTGGGATCTCTCCTTCGACAGGCAAGGATTGTGGGCGGGAGCGACGTACAAGGGGGAGCAGGTGATGGGTCCGGGGCATATCTGGCTGCAGACCTCCGAGGGCAAGCCGCGCTACAACCACGAGAAGTTCGAGCCCTGGCAACTGGACGAGGGGCGCGCGGTCTCCACCACCGTGCTCGAAGACGCTGAGGCGGGCGTCACCGTGACCTGCCGCCAGACGGTCTCCGTGCCCGAACGGCCCGAGTATCCAGACGGCGTCATCGTGGTGGACCTGCAGTTCGAGGTGGCCGGCGCGAAGCTCACGCGGGTGGCCCACGCCTTCACGCTGCCCCTCGAACGCTACCTCGGCAAGCAGTACTTCCTCGGAGAGCCCTTCCGCTACCCGGTCCGCCCGCTCATGGAAAACCACACGATACACAGCACCGTCCCGCCCTGCATGAAGCTGCTGGCTGATGAACCCAGTTTCGCCATCGTGCCCGAGGAGTTCAGCAGCTTTCAGTTGCAGGACAACCGGCGCTTCGGGTCGGACGCCTACGGGATCAACCTGTACGGCAGTGACGTGCTGCGCTGGCTGATGGTGCCGCCCGGCGCGCGGATCGCGCCGGAGAAGCTCCCGGTGGAGAGGCCCGACAGTTCGCGGACGCGCGGGGACCTGGCGCTGCGGGCGGTGTCCGGCTGGGAACCGGCGTACCCCGTCGAGCCGATCCGCGTCCCCGCAGATGCCGACGCGCCGCTGCTTCTGCCCGTCCCCGCGACGCTTCATGGTGTCCGCAATCACGCGGACCTGCACCGTCCGCTGACGCTGGATGTGGACTACGCGGAGGACGGAGCCTTCGGGGTCTACCTCAGCGGACATTCGGGTTACGGTGGCGCCGGGCTGATCATATCGCTCGACGGTGAGGAGAAACTGCGGCGCATGTTCGCCGGCGAGCCGCAGCGCCGCCTGCTCGGCTCGGCGGGAACGTACGTCATTGCGGTGCCCAGGGGCAGACACCTCATAACCGTGGATAATCCGGGCGCGGACTGGCTCGACATCGCCGCTTACCACCTGTATGGCTACGGCGGGACGCCCCTGCCGCCGATGCCGGACGTGCCGGACCTGTCGGGCAGCTACGATCTGGTCGAGGTCATCCGGTTCGACGGCGACGACGACCCCGCCGCGATCGCCCTGCCCAGTGAGGTCGGCCCGCCGGTTGAGGTGGAGGGCGGCAGGGGCAGGAAGATCGTGCGCATCGGCGCCGGTCGCCAGGACCCCGCCAACTCGCAGTTCGCCTTCCCGGTGCGCAGGGGCGGGCGCAACCTGCTGCAGATGGCCCTGTGCCGCCGGGCGCCCATTGCCAGGAGCATCTCCACACATGACAGCGGCGTGATTCGCGTGGAGGGCAGGCCCGCCATCATCTACGAGGGCGAGGGCTGGAAGGTAGAGAGCATCGTTATCGAGGACCCGCCGAGCGATCGCGTGCGCCTGGCGGTGGACTGCTACGGGAGCACGTACATCGGCTGGGCGGCGATCTGGGCGGACGGAGCCGAGCGCATCCCCGCGCCGACGCCGGCTCGGGCCTGGAACTCGCCGGTGGACGAGTCATTCATGCGCATCGCGCCCAGCGAGAAGTACTTCGTGCTGGAGGACGGGCGCGGGTTCTTCCCGGTGGGCTACGGTGGAGGCGTCGGGCTCAAGCCCAACTGGGGGGGCTACAGCCCCGTGGACACGCCGGAGCTGATCCGCGCCGTCGCCCCCTACTGGAACGCGCGCAAGCGACGTTACTGGCCCTCGCGCACCACGCCCGAGCCCTTCAAGCTCGTCGAGCCCGAGATGCAGAAGATCCACGACGAGCTGATGGAGCATAAGCGGCTGGGGCTGCGCTGGATACTGAACACCACCGACCAGATTCAGGGGAGCTACCCGCCGAACTTCACGCCCCAGGCCGAGGACCACTCGCACCAGATCTGGTGGACCCGTCAGGTCGCGGCCCGATACAGGGACGAACGGGCGATCTTCTCGTGGGCTTGCTGTAATGAGCCGCTATGTCTGAAAGGCACCGACGAGCAGCAGCGCGCCTGGCATGAGCTGATCTCGCGGGCCCTGCGCGAGGAGGACCCGAACCACCTGGTCGGCGCGGACACCTGGTACTACCCGGACCGCGCCGAGGGGCACCTGTGGGTACTGGGTCACGAGCCCACCATTGACTGGGTCTCCTCGCACCCCTACATGCCCCTCGACACCACGCTGGTGATGCACAAGTACACCGCTGCCTTCGGCGTGCCGTCGCTGGTGAACGAGTTCTCGACCATCCACGATCAGTACGATGCATACACGTCGGTCCCTCACGGCGACCACCACCGGGTGGACGCCGACGGCCGGTGGCTGGACCGCTTCCTGCACGGCATTCTCGACCGTCAGGCGGCCCTGATCCCCTGGTACATCGGCCTCACCAACGAGCAGCTTCACGTCTGCGGCATGGCGAGGCGCATCGTCGAGCGCATGGACCTGGCACGCTTCGACCCGAGGCCCACCGTCGGCGTGGTATGTCAGCCGTACCAGCGCATCACCGAGGACGATATGAGGGAGATCATCCTCAAGTTGAGCAAGGACGAGGGTATCGCCTTCGATCTCGTGCTCGAGCCGGGGAGTGAGAGCAAGTACGACGTGCTGGTTCGCTCTGCCGAGGACATCCCGCGAGCCGTGGCTTCCCGCGAGATAGCCGCCGACGTCTGGTGCAAGTACCTGCTGGATCGCGAGCATGGCATGGGGTTCATCTGGGTTCGTCCCGAGGGCGCGGCGTGCACAGTGAGCATCCGGGGCATCCCGGAGGGCGAATACGTCGTCGAGTGGCTCGACGTGCGGAACGGCTTTCCGGCGAAGACGTGGCAGGGCCGCTCAGATGGCACCATCGCGGCTCAAGCCCCAGGCCACGAGTGTGTGGGCGTCCTACAGCCCGCGCCACGTGGCGCTTTCGCCGTGGACGGGGTCACCTTGGTGGCATCCGGATCGCGGAGAGCCGTCCTCATCGGCCCCGACGATGTCCCTCTGGGCATGGTCAGCTTCGCGCAGAAGGACTACATCCAGGTCTACATGGCCCTCAAGGAGTTGGCGGAGGTGGCGCGTCTGGCGACCGGAGCAATGCTGTCGGTGAAGACCCCGGCCGAGTGTAGCGACGAGGACCTGAGCAGGCCGGTGGTGATTGTGGGCAGTCCGTCCTGCAACAGTGCTGCGGCGCGGGTGGGCCTACGGGAGGGCGAGGACGCGCGCCCCGGCGTCGTCTGGCTACCGGGCGATCAGGCGGAGGACCTGGCGACCAAGGTGAGAGAGCTACTGCGGCACGGGTAGTCATGCCGGGTGCCGCGCCCTTCGGGCGCAGGTACGACAGCAACGTCAGTTGCGAGTGGCGAGAAACAGCAAACGACAACAGCCGTGGGCCGTTACTCGCCAATCGCCACTGCCGTTCCTGCCGTTTCAGCAGAGGGGAAAGCCGATGTCAGATGTCTCGCGCCAACCGGGCGCGGTTTATCCTGGGCGGCCCGACCCGTCGTTCGTCCCCGACCCGGATTCCCAGGCTGCCGGTAGACTTGGAAGCTCCCCCACGCGGGCATTGCTGGTCGCCCTGGTCCTGTCGCTGTTTGTAGCAGCGTGGACCAAGCAGGCGGAGCTGGTCACACTGACCAGCCAGATCTCCGAGAGCACTCCTCCCATCGCCTCGATTCTGTGCCTGTTCCTTGTCCTCGGTCTGGGTGCAGCTCTCACCAGGATCGCGGCTCGTTGCGAGGCGCACGGTAACCTCCCGGGCCTCGCCCGGCTGTGTCGGCGCCTGAAGCTGAGACGGGACGAGATACTCGTGGTGTTCGTGTTCGTTGCGATCACTGCTGCGATGCCTGGTGTGGGACTATTACGCCAGGTGATGCCATGTCTGATGGTGCCGCAGTACTTCGGCCAGCCCACCGACCATCTCGCGGAGATGGCGGCTACCATCCCCCGGCAGTGGGCCCCCAATGACCCCGAGGTAGCCCGCGTATTCTGGGAGGGCGAAGACGCCAGCCCGCCCACGCTGGGGCTCGACAGAGTACCCCTGGTGGGGCCACTTCTCGAAGGCGCGTTTCGGTTCCTGGCCGGGCCCTCGCTGGTCCCCTGGCAGTACTGGTTCACGCCCTTCCTGCTCTGGAGCGCCTACCTCAGTGCGTACTTCATCGCTGCCTTCTGCCTGGTGACGCTGTTCCGCCGCACGTGGGAGGATGATGAGCGTCTAACCTTCCCGGTGTCGAGCTTCGCCGTCGAGATGATTCAGCCGGAGAGCAGCCAGTTCTCCCGCACTGACTTCTTCCGCGACCCCGTTGTCTGGGTCGGTTTCTCGCTGGCCGTCCTCTATAATGGCCTCAACGCCCTGAAGGTGTTCAGTCCGGGCATCCCGGCGCTGGGCATCTCGTATCCGCTGGGGCGCTTGTTCACGGAGTCACCCTGGGACACCATGCGAGGTCTCTCCGTCTACTACAAGCCCGAGATCCTTGGCCTCGGCTACCTGGTGCCCTCGGATGTGCTCTTCTCGATATGGTTCTTCACGCTTCTCAGTTGGCTGGTCCGTCCGCTGGCGAAGACAGTCGGTTACAGTCCCCCTGGGTTCCCTTTCGTGACGCAACAGGCCATGGGCGCCTTCGTGGTGCTGGGGCTCTACTTCACCTACCAGGCGCGCGACCGCCTGGTGGAAGTGCTGCGCAAGGAGCTGTTTGGGGCACAGGGCCTCGATGACCGCGAAGAGCCCTTCAACTTCCGCTGGACCTTGCTGGGGGCCGCTGCCGGGATCTTCCTGGTCATCACGATTCCCATAGCCTTCGGCGTCACCTGGTGGGTCTCGCTCTTCTATTTCGGCATTATGTTCCTGGTCCTGCTCGTGTACTGTCGCAACCGCGCCGAGATGGGCTTCCCGATCGTCTGGGGCTATCCGCTGTACGAGCAGCGTCCGTTGATGGTGAACTTCCTGGGCAGCAGGGCCTTCGTCTCCCCCGGCAACGTGCGCTCGTTCACGCTGCTGACTATGTTCTCCTGGCTGCAGCGGAGCGTGAACCAGGCGATAACCAGCACCGCACAGGAGGCATGTGTGGCGGCACACAGGCTCGGCGAGGGCCGACGCACCATCGCCCGGGTCGCGATCGGTGCGCTCGTCTTCGGGGTGATCATCGCGTTCCTGGTGAACCTGTCGGCGTACTACGAGTACGGTGGCCTGGTGTTGTCCAGCCCGGGCGGCATTCAGGGCGGGCAGATGACGCAGGAAGTCCTGAGGCAGTTCATGTCCGTATCAGAATGGATTGACCAGCCGCAGGCACCCCACCCGCAGAAGATCGGCTACACCATCACCGGAGCGGCACTGGGGCTGGCAATGATCCTGGGGCGCCGAGCTTGGGTGCGCTTCCCGTTTCACCCGGGCGGCTATGCTCTGGCGTTCTCTCACCGCGGGCCCTACATGTGGTTCGCGGCCCTTCTGCTGTGGGTCATCAAGCGGATCACGCTGCAGGTGGGAGGCGCGGGGCTGTACCGGCGCCTGGCACGGGGGTTCCTGGCCTTCACACTGGGGCACTTCTTCTCGGTGGGAATATGGAGCCTCGCGGGCCTCCGTGCAGGCGAGTGGGTACGGCGCTACATCGTCTGGTTCCTGTAGGTTTGGCTGAGGGGGACAGTCATCCCGCCCAGGCGGGATCACTGTCCCCGATCCTCCTCGCCGTCGGGTAAGTGCCGCTCAGACGCGATATCGTCAGGGAGGGAATTATGAAGAAGAGAATGCTGCCGGCCCTATGCGTGACTGCGGTATTGGGGATGTTGAGCCACCTGGCGGCCGTGGGAGCTGAGGGCGGTGAGCCGGAAGAGGGGCGGACCGTTACCTTCGCCGAAGGCCATTGGGATGCCGAGAGGTGGACTCCCTTGCGGCTGCCCTCGCATGAATCAACAGCGACCTTCATTCAGAAGCCTGACTGCATAGGCACCGAGAGCTTCACCCAGGACGAGAAGAAGAAGCATCTGGATAACGTTCTGTTGATGACGGATACCGGCACGACGGAGGGGGAGTTCGAGGTTGTCTTCCGAATAGGCGAAGAGCGCGGCACAGCGCCGGGCGTTTTCCTGTCGCCGACGTGCACGGGCGATGCGCTGGAGACAGCGATAGCTGTCTTCGTGGCCGACTACACGATGGCCGTTTGGCGGGTCGAGACCGACCCGGAGACGCGAGAGACCAGCTACGTCCATTTGGTCAGGCTGGCCCGGTGGCAGGATCCAACGGTCAAGCATGTCTTCCGATGTCGGTACAGCAAGAGCAGGAAGTCCGTGGCGCTTCGCATAGACGAATCCGATGTGGTGGTGCTGCTCTTCCCCGATCACGAGATCAACTCGCGCATCGGGATCTGGGGATGCCACGGACCGTGCGACTACTACAGCGTCACGATGAAGCCGGGTGGAACGCTTGAGTGGTCCGGCCATGCGCCTGAAGCCGGGCAATGAGATGAAGCTGTTCGGTCACAGCGGCCTGCGTCGTGACGACTATCACGGCCGTGGCAGCCGATGATCGGCACAGGCGAATGGCGAAGCGTGGGGAGGAGCAACGGCAGATGAGAGTC
>CBFDBV010000191.1:0-8906 GCA_965603135.1 uncultured bacterium | reverse complement strand
GCGGACCCCAGCACCGCTCACACGCACGTCATCCTTGTGACCGCGTACGAGGCGACCTCAGAACTGAAGGGCCAGGGCCTTGAAGCCGGCGCGGATGACTTCATCACCAAGCCCATTGGCACCGTCGAGTTCGTGGCTAAGATACGGGTGATGCTGCGCCTGATTCAGGCGGAGGAGGACCTGCGCGACATCGCCGATCACCTCGAGGAGCTGGTCGAGGAGAGAACCAAAGACCTGGAGAGAGCCCGAGCCGCGCTGACCAAGCACGCCGAAGAGTTGGCCCGCTCGAACGCCGAGCTGGAGCAGTTTGCCTACGTCGCCTCGCACGATCTCCAGGAGCCACTGCGGATGGTCGCCAGCTACGTCCAGCTCCTGGAGCAGCGCTACAAGGACAAGCTGGATTCCGAAGCCAACGAGTTCATCGAGTACGCCGTGGATGGTGCGCTGCGGATGCAGAAGCTCATAGACGGCTTGCTGGCCTATTCGCGAGTCGGCACGCGGGGGAAAGAGTTCGCGCCCACCGACACCGAAGCCCTTCTTGACGATGTTCTGGTGAACCTGCAAGTTGCGATCGAGGAGACTGGCGCGGTGGTCACGCACGATCCGCTCCCCACGGTGCCGGCCGACGACGTCCAGCTCGCCCGGGTCTTTCAGAACCTCATCAGCAACGCCATCAAGTTCCGCAGCGAAGAGCCGCCGCGCGTGCACATCTCAGCCGCGCAAGATGCGGACGAATGGGTCTTCTCGGTCCGCGACAATGGCATCGGCATTGATCCGCAGCACCACGAGCGCATCTTCACCCTCTTCCAGCGCCTGCACACCAGGAGGCAATACCCCGGGATCGGCGTTGGGGCGACGATCGCCCGGGTCATCGTCCAACGCCATGACGGGCGCATCTGGGTTGAGTCAGAGCCTGGCAAGGGCTCGACCTTCTACTTCACAATCTCGACGAGGGGAGAGCCGGTATCGTGAATCAGGCTCCACTTCGACCCGTTAGCATTCTGCTGGTGGAGGATAACGCCGGCGATGTCAGGCTGATCGAGGAATCCCTGAAGACCTACAAGATGCGCAACCTGCTCCACGTCGTCGAGGACGGCGACCAGGCGCTCGCCTTCCTGCGCAGAGAGGGCGACTACTCCGACGCCCCGCGCCCCGACCTCATCCTGCTCGACCTCAGCTTGCCGGGCAAAGACGGGCGCGAGGTGCTTGCCGAGGTCAAGAGCGATGATGATCTCAGGCGCATCCCGGTCGTGGTCCTGACCGGCTCCAGCGCCGAGGAGGACATCATCAGAAGCTACGAGCAACACGCGAACTGCTACATCACCAAGCCGATTGACCTGGACCAGTTCTCCAGAATGGTGCGGGGCATCGAGGAGTTCTGGTTCGCCATTGTCAAGCTGCCGCCCAACGTGAGCGCGTGAGATCAGGTGATGCAGGTGACCATTGTCCGCCATAGCCTTGGCGACGGCGGAAGCCTGCCGGCGGGCTGGAAGCCCGCCCCACAGGGAGATGGAATACGTGAGCGACAAGCCCGTAAGAGTGCTGCTGGTGGAAGACAATCCGGGAGATGCGCGTCTGCTGGAAGAGACCCTGAAGCAGGCCGTAGCCGGTGAGTTCCACCTTGAGTATGCCGAGCAACTCAGCGAGGCCGTGGACGCGCTGGCGCACGAACAGTTCGACGTCGTTCTGCTGGACCTCGTGCTCCCGGACAGTCAGGGACTCGAGGCATTACTCGGCGTGAGCACCGCAGCTCCCGACGTGGCCATCGTGGTGCTCAGCGGCCTCGACGACGAGACACTGGCCGCCGAGGCAGTGGAGGCCGGGGCCCAGGACTACCTGATCAAGGGCCACGTGGACCCCGAGGCAATGGTACGCTCCATACGCTACGCCATCCTGCGACAGAGGGCCCGAGCCCAGCGGCTGCACCGGCAAGAGGGCCGCGGGATGATAATGGGGTTCATCGGCGCCAAGGGCGGCGTCGGCACAACAACGGTCGCCCTCAATGCTGCATCGGCTCTCTGCGAACAGAACCGCATTGTGGCTGCGGCGGAACTCAGGCCCTGCTTCGGCACCTTCTCTGTGCAACTCAGGCAGACGCCGGCTGAGAACCTGAGCCACCTGCTCGACCTTGATCCTGAGGCCACTGACGCCTCGGAGGTGAACGCGCGGCTGGTGAGGCTTCCGCACGGCCTCAGCGTGCTATTCGGTCCACAGCAGGTGGATGAGTTCGGGGAGATCGGCCCCGAGCACGCCGAGGCTCTCATCAAAGCGCTGGCCGATATCGCGGAGTACGTCGTGATTGACCTGCCCTGCTACCCTTCGAGTGCCAACGAGGCGGCACTGCGAGCGTGCGATGTGGCGGGCCTCATCGTGGCTCCGGATGCGCCGTGTATCGAGTCGGCGAAGGTGACCCTGAGCCTGCTGGAATCGTGGGGTGTGGGCAGACAGGGAGTGCGCATCGTCATCGTCAACCGGGTGGGACTGCTCACCGCGCTCCCCCTCGACCACATCAGGGCAGAGCTGGGCTGTGAGATAGTCGGGGTCGTGCCTCCGGCCATCGAACCTTGCCTGAGGGCGCAGCAGTCGGGTATCCCGCTGGTGCTCGACGAACCGGAGAGCGTGGCCGCGCTCAATCTCGCCGAGTTGACGGAAAGGCTCGCCACGGGCCAGGTAATGGCGGTAGACTAGCGGGCTGTAATTCAGGGGACACCATACTCAGTTCCCCTGCGACGATCAGGTTGTGAGGCACCTGCCACCGAAATGAGTACGGTGTCCCCTGCATTCCAGAACTCTACCTGTTGGCCGATCGCGGGAGCACTACTGCCAGTTGGATAGAGCAATATGCCTCGCTGATAAGCCGGCACGGCAGAGCTGGGGGGACGGCCTCCTGCCTCGTGTTGGTGAGCGTTCACCTCTCCCCTGAGCAGTCCACCGATGACGCCGTAGGCCTCCCTCGTGAGCTTCACTGCGGATGTCCTCCCGGCAGTCCACCGCTCGCGCAATCACCCGGCGGAATAACCTGGTAGCAGGAAGCAATGGCGCGAGGACCTGGCAGGAGTCTACTACGGGCGCGGCGAAAGCCGCCACCGCATCGCACAGATCTGCCGGCTCTGCTGGTACCGGCGCGCCGCCTATCGCGTGTGCCGAGCCGTGCACCCGCTACCTTCTTGCCGACAGAAGCCCCTGAGGAGTGATCCTATGCCTGAGCAACTGGCGCTCGACGGCGGCCCAAGGACGGTCCCGGAGGGGATGGTGCAGACCTGGCCGCCGCTCACCCAGGCCGACCGCGACGCCGTCCTGGCTGTGTTCGACAACAACCAGTTTCACACCAGGTCGGCGCCGAATGCCGCAGAGCTGGAACGCCGATGGGCACAATACGTCGGCGCCGAACACTGCATCGTGTGCAACGGCGGCACGCAGGCCCTGCATATTGCGCTGGCCGCCGCCGGGGTGCAGCCGGGCGACGAGGTCATCACCCCTGCATTCAGCTACTGGGCGACCGCGCTTCCGATTGTGCATCAGAACGCCATCCCGATCTTCGTTGACATTGACCCGCGCACGTACACAATAGACCCGGCGCTCATCGAGGAGCGAATCACCGACCACACCAAGGCGATCCTGCCCGCGCACATCCACGGTATGCCGGCCGACCTGGACCCGATTATGGAGATCGCCGACAGGCGCGGCCTCCGAGTGGTCCACGATGCCTGCCAGGCCCACGGGGCCAAATACAAGGGCCGAATGATCGGCGGCTTCGAGGACACCAACGGCTTCAGCCTCAACCGCTCCAAGAACCTCTCGGGCGGTGAGGGTGGTCTCGTCACTATGAACGACGAGCAGTTCTACGAGTGCGCGGCGATCCTGGGCTCGCCGGGCGGGATCAGCATCGAAGATGA
Organism: uncultured bacterium; assembly: GCA_965603135.1. Classification (GTDB taxonomy): domain Bacteria; phylum Armatimonadota; class Zipacnadia; order Zipacnadales; family UBA5352; genus CBFDBV01. Next base: position 5,010 of record CBFDBV010000191.1, on the reverse strand, counting down.
CGGGCAGGAGCGCAGGTTCTTCGGCCTCGGCTACAACTACCGCCCGCATGAGTTCATCGCCGCTTTCGTGCTCAGCCAGCTCGACCGGCTGGACGAGAACAACGCCAGGCGCGTCGAGATGGCCGACTTCCTGACCGAGGGCCTGGAGCAGATCCCCGGCATCGCGGGCCCGTACACGCCCGAGTGGGCGGAGCCGGTGTACTTCAGCTACGTGGTGGAGTTCCGCCCCCAGGAGCTGGGGCTTGATATGCCGCCGGACGAGCTGAAGGCCGCGTTGCACAAGGCTCTCGCGGCCGAGGGAATCGGGATAGGTCAGTGGGGCCGCGAGCCCCTGCCGGCCATGGACTTCTTCCAGGAGAAGGTCGGCTACGGCAAGGGTTGCCCGTGGACCTGCCCGTTCGCCCGGGAGGTGGAATACAAACCGGAGGACTGGCCAGAAGCCATCAACTTCACCTCTTCCCACGCGTACCTCGGCGGCGTCAACGCAGCCAACGACATGAAGTTGATGGAGCTGTACCTGGACGGCTTGCGCAAGGTCACCGACGACATCGAGCGCGTCCTCGCCATGGCTGCCGAGCAGGCGGACTGACCCGGCATGCTCGTGCCGATGCGCCAGGCGGGCAGCAGCGCTGCCCTGGCGCAAGTCGCCACGCGGATGGCCCCGGGGGCGCACTTGTCGTGAAAGGGCTCAGCTTCACTTGAAGCTGTCACGGCGGCCTCAAGGCAGTACACCCGCCCAGCTCTTGCGGCCGGCGTACGCCTGACTGCCGCGAACTCTGGGAAGGGGACCGTGTGCAGCGCCGCCGGCGCCGACTTCTGCTGTGCCTGATCGGACTATGCCTGTGTGCGTCCGCGTAAAGGTGGCGAAACAGAGTGAAGGTAGCGATCATAGGCTGCGGCAACGTTGCACGGGGGCATATCAGAGCCTGGCAAGGCAACCCTGAGGCGGAGGTCGGGATGCTCGTGGACGTTGAACCAAGCCTGGCTCGCAGCACGCGGGAGGAGATGGGCCTCGCTGAGAGCACCCCCATCTCGCAGAGATACGAAGAGGCGCTGGAGAGCCAGGAGATCGAGGTCGTGGACATCTGCACCCCCAGCCATCTCCATGCTGATCAGATCATCGCCGGGCTTGCCGCCGGCAAGCACATCGTCACGGAGAAGCCCACGGGTTACGACCTGGAAGAATGCAGGAAGCTGAGATTCTACCGCCTCAAGTACCCCGAGCAGAAGGTGGCCGTGGCCTACTCCCTGCGGTATTACCCGGTCAACATGGCGGTGAGAAAGCTCGTGGACGAGGGGAGAATCGGCGAGCCCATCTCGGGGCAGTTCACCTGGAATCACCCCTTTGACCCGGAGAAGCGAGAAGAGCGAAGGGCGCGCGTTACGGGGGTGCTGGCCGACAAGGGCGGCCGGTACATACCCGGCTCCGAAGCCTGTGGGCCGACGCACGTCTTCGACCTGGCGCGGTATATGCTGGGCGAGGTCGAGGAGGTATTCGCCTACAAGAAGAGCTTCGGCACGTACGCCCTGGCCGTGTTCGAGAGCGGGGCGGTCTGCACACTGACGGCAGCCACCAGCTCGAGCTGGGGGTCGCGAAATCCGACGGTGCTTTGCATCCAGGGCACAGAAGGCACGATCCACACTGTGATGAACAAGAGCGGGCAGTACACCGGCACAATAGCGGAAAGAGCCGGGGAAACACAGATTGAGGCAAGCCCGGAGACGGGACACGGCGACACGACGAGGACGGCAAACGTCATCGACGCAATCAAGAGGGCTGAGCCGCTGATATGCCCGCTGGAGGAGGGCATCAAGACCTCCGAGTTCCTCCACGCATTGTGGGACTCGCACAACCTGGGCATACGCGTTCCCGTGCACAGATCTGCCAAGACCGGCTGAAGCGTTGCGCCGTCCCGGTACTCGAGCCCGGGCTGACGCGGTTCAGGAGGACACGATGAACATCGTGGTGATGATGCTCGACAGCCTGCGGCCGGACCACCTGGGCTGCGGAGGCCATCCCGAGGTGCGCACGCCGCACATTGACCAAGTGGCCGCGGAGGGCATCCTCTTCGAACGCGCCTACGCCGAGTACCCCATCACCGTCCCCTCGCGGACCGCGCTGGTCAGCGGCTGCTACACGTGGACCAACCGGCCCTGGCGCGCCTTGCTCCCCACCGATATGCACCTGACGGAGGTCCTGCACGAGCACGGTTACGCCACAGCCGCCTTCAGCGACGCGCCCTTCAACCCGGGGGGCAACTTCGACCGTGGCTTTGAGGTGTTCGAGTACTTCGACGTTGGTAAATGCCATGGTCACGACGAGGATATCGAGGTTGACATCCCCGACGCGTACTTCCCGCCGGATGCCGTCGAGCAGGAGCGCCAGTACTACGTCAACACCCTCAAAGGCCGGGCCCTGGCCATGCAGCGTTACGGCAAGACGTGCCCGGAGCTTCTGTTCGACCGCGCGGTGCAGTGGCTGGAGGCCAACGATCGGCGGCCCTTCCTGCTCTGGGTAGACAGCTTCGAGCCGCACGAGCCGTGGGCGCCTGTCTCCCCGTATTACGAGATGTACGGCGGCGACCGGCACCGCCGCTACATCCCGATGCCCGTCGGGCCGGACATCCAGTGGGCCGGGGAAGGCGACCTCGACCACGTCCTGCGCCTATACATGGGCGACATCACCCACACCGACGAGATGGTCGGGAGGGTGACGGCGAAGCTGGACGAGCTGGGCTTGGCCGAGGACACGCTGGTGGTGATCCTCTCCGACCACGGGGAGCCTTTCGGCGAGCACGGGACCATCCGCAAGTACTACGTCCCCGTCTACGAAGAGCTGGCGCGGATGGTCTGGATTATGCGCAAGCCGGGCGCGGTACCCGAGGGCGCTGTCGCGCGCGCGCTGGTGCAGAACACCGACCTGGCGCCCACCATCCTCGATCTGCTGGGCATAGAGCCCCCGCCGCGCAAGGTCGAGGGGGCCTTTCAGGGCATCGTGGGCGGCGACGAGATGGACGGCGTGAGCCTGGTGCCTCTGCTGACCGGCGACGAGCCGGCGGTGAGAGACTGCGTCTTCAACGGAGCGTTCGGGCTCCGGGCCTCGATCCGCACCGACCGCTACAAGCTCATTGACAACCAGGGCGAGAAGCCCAACGAGCTGTTCGACCTGGATCAGGACCCGGACGAAAAGCGCAATCTCATCGAGGGCAGCCCGGATCTGGCGGGGGAGCTGCACCGTCGCCTCTGGGAGTTCCGGCGCAAGTGGGGCACCGCTCTGGCCTGGCGCGACCGCCCGGCGCAGAGCTAGCCTGGATGACTGCGCCACGGCTGCCACGCCGAGCGCTATCTGCGCGGCGAGCAAGCCACGGGGAAGCGTCAAGCTGTGCCGAGCACCGGAGGAAGAGATCTATGCGGGACAACGAGATGGTAACGCTCGCGGAGCAGCGAGTCACTGTGCGAGGCCACTACGATGTCGTCGTCTGCGGCGGTGGGCCAGCTGGCATCGGGGCTGCCGTTGCGGCCGGCCGGGGCGGTGCGCGGACACTGCTCGTGGAGAGTCAATGTCACGTCGGCGGGATGGCGACGAGCGTACCACTGAGTCGCTTCTGCGATTCCCACGGCGGGCCGGTGTTCGACGAGATGGTCCACAGGCTCATGCAAATGGGCGCCGCGGAATACGTGCAGAACCCCCGCAGATACCGTCCGCCAGGCAGGATCGCCTACCGCGCCGAGAGCGTGAAGGCCGTCGCGCTGAAGATGATAGCAGAGGCCGGCGTGGACGTCCTGCTGGGCACCACCGCAGAGAGCGCGTGGCTGGCGGATGAGGCGGTCGCCGGCGTGTTGGTGGCGAACAAGGGCGGAAGGTCGCTGATGAAGTCGCGCGTCGTAGTGGACGCAACCGCGGACGCCGACATCGCCGCCAGCGGCGGCGCAAGGTTCCTCAAGGGCGACCCCGAGGACGGCAGGTTGCAGCACGTCGCCTTCCGGCTCGCTATCAGCAACGTTGACGCGGAGAGATACGAGAGGGAGAAGCCCTCCGACGAGGAGATCATTGAGCTGCTGCGGGCGGCTCAAGAGGACGGCCTGCTGCATCCGCCGGCGGGAGTATTCAGGCTCGAACCCGAGATCTTCCCGTTCGACCGCAGGAGCGGGCGGCTTGCTCTGGGCGGCTGGGAGATCCAGGGGGTGGACCCGACCGACCCCGTCGCCGTGAGCAAGACGCTCGTGGAGTGCCAACTGGCGGCCCTCGAGCTGGTTCAGCTCTGCCGCGCGCACCTGCCCGGCTACGAGGACTGCGAGATCGGTGCCTTCCCGGCGGCGTTGGGCACGCGCGAGTCGCGCCGCGTCGTCGGCCAGTACCTCCTGACCGGCGAGGACGTCGTCGGCGCAAGCAAGTTCGACGATGCCGTCGCGAAGGCCTGGTTCTGGATTGACCTGCACGATCCGTCCCCGGGCAAGTCCACGCCCTACAGCCTGGAGTACGTCCAAGCACATCGCCCTCCCGAGGGTGACTGGTACGAGATCCCCTACCGATGTCTCGTGCCCGAGAAGCTGAGGGGGCTTCTGGTCGCGGGCCGCTGTGTCTCGTGCGACCGCCGCGCCCAGGGCTCCCTGCGCATTATGCCCACGTGCATGTTCATAGGGACGGCGGCGGGCACGGCAGCGGCCATGGCGGTGGCTCAGGGCGTCCTTCCCCATGAGCTTGACGGCACCGAGGTAGGGGCAGCAATCCTGGGAGCGTAGCCGCGGCCGCGCGACCGCCCGGCGCAGGGGTAGTACCAACGCTTTGCGGGGTCTCGCCTTCCCGGGCAAGTCAAGTTAGGAGGTCATTGGCGAGCAATTGCGAAGTACGAGGGTGCAGGCGCGGCAGCGGCCCGCGTGTGTTCTCGTGACGAGGAGCAGCAATGTCCGAAATAGGCTTCGACAACGAGAAGTACCTCAGCGAACAGAGGGCGGCCATCCTCGACCGCGTGGAGTGCTGCGAGGGCAAGCTCTACCTGGAGTTCGGGG
>CBFDBV010000190.1:0-8909 GCA_965603135.1 uncultured bacterium | reverse complement strand
GACAGCCTGGCAGTGCCGCCGCCCGCGGTGGGCAGCTCAAAGTCCGGGGCCGGCTTCGCCTGCTCGGCGGGAATCGGGCCGGGCCGCGCCTGCGCGCCGGCCGCTGGCGACTCCTGAACTTCGCCGGGCGGGTCTATCTGAGCCGGCGGGTTTTGAGGCTGGGTCGGGCAACCGGCCAGGCATACCAGGCCGAGGGCCGCGCCAAGGAGTCTCAGCATCGCGGTGTTGTCGTCTCCTTCAATGGGCCTAGAAGCGGTTTCATAGCCCCCGAGAACGGCATTGGCGGGCTGGAAGCCCGCCCTACTGGATGGTGGCTACGCGTGCGTCAGCTTCGGCCTGTGTGCCCGAAGCCTCCGGGTCCGCGGTCGCTCTCTTCGAGCCTGTCCACCTGCGCCAGCTCGGCCCGCGCAACAGGGGCGATCACGAGCTGGGCAATGCGGTCGCCGCGATGGATGACGAAGTCCTCGTCCCCCAGGTTCGCCAGGATCACCGCCACCGTGCCTCGGTAGTCCGCGTCAATGGTCCCCGGTGCGTTGAGCACGGCGATGCCGTGGCGCAGGGCCAGCCCGCTGCGAGGGCGTACCTGCGCCTCATAGCCCCGGGGGATGGCGATGCGAATACCGGCGCTGACCAACTCGCGTCCGCCCGGCGGGATGACCACGTCCTCGTCAATCGCCGCCCGCAGGTCCATCCCGGCCGCGCTTTCGGTCGCGTACGCAGGCAGCTCCAGGCCCTGCCCCTCGGGCTCCACCTGCACCGGGACTGTCACCCTGGGCTGCTCAAACATAGGAGGCTCCGTCACTCGTCCCGCCTGGGCGGGACAGGCCCTGCTCCTGGCCCGGGGCATTATACCACGCGCCTGCGGAGCCGGGCAAACGCAGTCCCACCCATGGCAGCACCCAGATTCAGGTGTACCACGTTGGCGTGAACCGATGCCCCCTCCTACCCAGCGCAGGGCTTGCCCTGCGACCGGAGCGCAAGCGCTCCGCTGGGATAGGGGGCGTGAGACGCCCTCCCGCGCCGGTGCACCTGAATCTGGATGCTGCCTCCCGCCTGGGGGGCACGCACGGGCGAGGGCGAAGAAAGAGGCCTCGCAGACGCCTCAGGCAGGGCCGCCAACGCACATGACCTCGTTCCTGGCCGGCGGCTTGCGTATCTGCGAGTAGTGGCCGACCAGCACGCTGCCCTCGCCGCCCACCGGCGTGGGCCGCTGGACGATGAACTCGGCGCGGTCAAAGCGGTTGCAGGCCACGAACGCCACCTCAAAGAGTTCGATCTCCTGCTCTGCCTGCCGCGAGAAGTCCGGCACGATCACGGGCCCCGTGTCCACCTGGAAGGCCCAGCGCCGATCGTTGACGTTCATCGTCTTGATGGGGTACTCCAGGCGCGCCAGCACCCGCCCCTCATCGTCGAGCAGCTCGGTGCGCCCCACCAGGGGTAGGTTCGCCAGCGTTGCCCGCACGATGGCCTCCTCGCTCTCGCACACGCGCGCCGGCGCCTGCACCACGTCAATGGGAACCTCCTCAAAGCGCTCGGCGCTGATGCCGGTCTCCAGCCAGTCGGGGCCCAGGGGCAGGCCGACCCTGATGATCTGATACTGCGTCGCGGAGAAGATGACCGAGAAGTCGTAGTTGGGCGCTTGGAACAGGTCGTCGTCCGCGTAGGTGTCCTCGGCCTTGCAGGAGGCGAGCAGCACGTAGCGCGTGCTCTGCGCGCCGCTGAGCAGGTCGCAGATGGCCTCGACCTGTATGCGCGCGTTGTTGGCCCGGTTCGGGGTGACGAAGGTCGCGTAGGACCTGGCGAAGTCGCAGACTGTCATGGCGCTTCAACACCTCTCCCGTCGGCGGTGGCTCGGCATACGGCCGACGGAGGGTTCCCTGCTGATAGTACGCTCCCCTCCCGGCGACCGGCAAGCCGCGAGAATCACCTCTCGGAAGGGTTTTGACCGCCGCGCGTGGAATACTCATGGCGTTACAGGATCCGGATAGTCACTTCAGGTGACTGTCCCCTCCCCTCCACGAGGAGAGTTACAGATGAGGCTGCTTGCGCCGTTCGTGGCGATGCTGGTGGTGGCGCCGGTCGGGCCCGCGCTGAGCGCGGAGCTTGCGACGGGCGCCGAACTCGGTCCGCTAACGGTCTTTCTGGAGAGGGCCGAGGTGCTCCCCGCTCAGCGCATGTGCCGAATGACCCTGCCTGCCGGTGAGACGACACTGACGATGCCGCTAGGGGCGCTCGGCGTGGACCCGGCCCAGGCGAGGCTGGAGGTGGTGGAGCCTGAGAGCGGAGTGCGCGTGGCGACGATGGAGATCGCGGCTGAGGCCCCGCAGACCGCGCGCTGGCGCCTGATCGCCGAGGAGGCATGCCCCGTCAAACTGCGACTGACCTATCCGCTCAAGGGGCTGAGCTGGGGGATCGAGTACGCGGTGACGCTGGCGGAAGGTGGGTGGTCGCGGATGGACGCGCAACTGAGGTTGAGCAATGGGCTCACCCGCGCGCTGCAGGAGGCAGCGTTCGTGCTGCCAACCGGCGAGCACCTGGTGGCCTCCCTGGAGGCGGGCGAGAGCATCAGCCTGGAAGTGATGGAGTTGCTGGCCGCGGTGGAGGCGGTCGAGCACAGCTTCATCTATGACAAGGAGAAGATAGGCGACGCTGCCGTGGAGATGCTGACCATCGGCCACGAGGAACTGCGCCGCCCCTTCGAGCACACGGGCACCGGCATGGGCTACGCACTCGACCGCTTCCAGGGGCCGCTACCGGCGGGGAAGGTGAGGCTGTTCGCGTCGGCGGAGGCGGGTGGGGAGTTGATCGCGCAGACCTCCATCCCCTACATCCCCCCGGGCGAGCCGATAGAGCTGAAGGTCGGCCCCGCCTCGGGGATCGCGGTCTCGCGCACCCGTACCGAGGCCAAAGAGGTCAACAAGCGGCTGGATGTGCATAACAAGATCGTGCTCTTCGACCTGGATGAGACCTACGAGTTGGAGGTGCGGAACCTGCGCCGGAGCCCGGTGGAGCTGATCGTGCGCGAGCACCCGCAGGACACGTGGCAACTGCTGAGCGCGAACATGCTGCGTGTGAAGGTGGACGCGCACACCTTCGAGTTCCGCGTCCAGCTTGAGCCGGGCGAGGAGCGGCAGTTCACCTACCTCGTGCGGCGGCTTAACCTGAAGCCTTAACGGCGGGCAAAGGGCAAAGGGGAAAGGGCAAAGGGGAACGACCAACGGCAAAACACTAAGGGCAAACGCCTCCAGCCTCAAGGTTCCGCCGTGCGCGGTGCCGCGGCGCTTTTGCCCTTTGCATGCGGTGGTAGGGCATTGGCCTATTGCCCATTGCCCGCTGTGAAATGATCCCAGCCGGCTGAGGGGAGTTGCATCTCGTTGCCGGTGGGGTCGAGCACCGTGACGCCCTCGCCCGCCTCCACCCGGCCCACTACGGTCAGCCCCACCTCGGGCACGGCAGCGAACTCCAACAGCGCGGGCAGGTCCTGCTCCTGGAGGGCGACCAGCAGCTCGAAATCCTCGCCGCCGGCCAGCGCCCAGGTCGGGGGCTCGGCCTCCAACACCTCGGCCGCCGCCTCGCAGCCCTCAGCCATCGGCACCCGCTCAGCCTCGATCACCACCGCCACGCCGCTGCGCTCAGCCAGGTGGCCCGCGTCCGCGATCAGCCCGTCGCTGATGTCCAGGCCCGCCGCGACGAGACCAGAGGCGGCCAGCCGCCGCCCGACTTTGACCCGTGGCTCGGGATGGGCGAAGCGCTGGCGCAGCGGCGCGAGGCGCTCGTCCGACCAGCCCTCGGGGCCGCGCTCGCGCAGGAGGGCCACCGCCGCCGCCGGCCCCCCGAGGGCGCCGGTTACCGCCACCGCCTGGCCCGGGCGCGCGCCCGAGCGCAGAAGCTGCTGCCCGCGTGGCACCGTGCCCACCGCGACCACGTCGAGCACCACCTGCTCATTCGCCGCGCAGTCGCCCCCGGCAAGGGTCGCGCCGACCGACTGTGCGCAGGCCGCGAGGCCTGACATCAGCTCCCGCCCTCGCTCGGCAGGCCACGACGGCGGCAGGCCGACCGAGGCGAAGACCGCAACCGGCCGCGCTCCCATCGCCGCTAGATCGCTCAGGGCAGCGGCGCCCGCGCGCCAGCCCACCTCGGCCGGCGACAGCCAGGCCAGCTCGAAGTGCCGGCCCTCGAGCATCGCGTCGGTGGTGACGACGGTCAGGTCCGGCCCGCCGAGGTCCAGCACCGCCGCGTCATCACCGATGCCGACTACGACGCGTCCCGCCTCGGCGGGATCCGCGAGCTTCGCGATCTCATCAATGAACCCGAACTCTCCCAGGTCGCTCAGCAGCATGTTCCGCTCTCTCTTCTATCCAGCAGCCGCTCGCAGCGCCTCCGTCAGCTCATCGAGGTCGAAGACATAACCGAACATCACGGCCGTCTTCCAGAGCGCGTACTCCAGGTTCGCCTCGGCCTCCGCGGCCTCTCTGTTCTCGATGGCCACGCAGCCGCCGGGCACCGCCGAGCAGAGGTAGCCGTGGCGGCTCATGTCGCACATCCCGCCCGACGAGAACCACAGGCACCAGTTGAGTGCCCAGCCGCAGTAAATCAGATGATTGATGCCGCGCCGCTTCATCAGCCGGTGCAGGCGCCAGGTTTCGCCGGCGACCAGGTCGTCGCGCTGGGGCATCAGCACCTCCGGCATGCCCCAGGTGTGCTCGGGCGAGCCGTCGGGCCGTGGCGCAAGCTGGAACACGTCGCGCCGATGCGCCGCCAGCAGGCCCTCGTCATCAATCCTGTCGGTGTCATCGCCCGGAGGGTCTCCGGCCTCTGCGACGGAGCGCTCCCAGCAGGGGCCGGTCTGGTACTCCTTGCGCGTGTGCACGTGCACCACCTGCAAGCCCGCCGCGCGCGCGGCCTCGACCAGCCTCGGGAGGCGGTTGCGAATCATATCCACCGTGCGCGGGACCCACTCGACGGTGCCGAGCAGGTCCGGTCGCGGGCAGTGGGGGCCCCACTGGCTGTCTGGCGTCAGGCCCGCGTCGGGCAGGTGCATAAGCAGCAGCGCGGTCTTGTCCAGGTCGAGAGGGCGCGTCTCGACCTCCCAGCCGATGAAGCCGCGCGCGGCGGCTGGCCCAGCCGAGAAATCCGCCGGATAGTGCCGGTAGATATGCCACGGGACCTGAATGACGCGGGCGGGCTCCTGCGCCATGGCTGCTTGACCTCCCAGGATGACTGTCCCCGTAGCTTCTCCGGCCGCGATGCCGTAGCCTCCCGCCGCCAACAGGATAGCGCTGAGAAGGTATGGTCTCATGAGGCAGCCTCTTTCTCGTCCTTGGTTTCAGCGCACACAACCCCAACTTGTGTTCGACGCCGAGAGGGGAAGTCCTGTGACGGCAGGCGCCGTGGAGCCGGACAGGTGGGGGCACCTGTCCTACTATGACAGCCTACGAACCGGGCGAGTGGCGCATGGAGGAAGCAAAGGTCGGAATCAGACAGGGCCCCGGCTTGTGGCCGGGGCCCTGAATCGTCCGCACCGATCGGGAGGGAGGACAGCCACCTAAGGTGATTGTCCCCATCCTTTACTGCTGATACGGCCGGATGCCAACGTCATAACCCGCGTCGCCGGGGCTCTGACCGTAGGAGCCGTAGGGGCGAGCCGCTCCGCGGCCGTAACCGCGGCCGCGATACTCCCGGCCCATCCGCGCGTCGCGGGAGCCGCCGTAGGGCTGGTTGCCGTAGAGGCCGCCGATGCGGGAGCCGGGGCTGACAACGCCCACCCCGCCCTGCAGCGGTACATACCCGACGCCCGGGGAGATGATGCTGCCCCCGAAGACCTGCACAACCGTTGCCGCGTTCAGATACTTGAGATGGATCAGCTCGAGAACCTGCTGCTCTTGCTGGCCAGTTGCCGAGTCCTGCGCAAACCCAATGCCCAGCGCGAGGATCAATGACAGACCTACGATCGCAACTCTCACTGTTTTCACCCCTCCGGGGGCAGCAAAATGGCGAGGGCGGGGTCCCGCCGGGGCGGGATCACGTGAAGGAGGGAGGGTTGGAACCTTCGCGTGGGACTTGTTAGCCGTCGCCTTTGCTTCGGCCTTGTTCCGCCCTCGCATACTATTAGACGTAGTAAACGGTGCGAATGTTCACTGAAATCCGGCAATCCTGGACCTCTTGGGAAGGCCAATCGGGCCAGAGAGCGCGCGAATGAGTTGCGAGTGGCGGGCACGGCAAGCAGCGAGTTGCCGAGGTTCCTGCGCAGCCGCAGGCAAGAAACGCGCAGGGAAACGGGGCTAGGGCGCGGAAACCTCGCGCACCCCACTTCAAAGGAGAGATAAGCCATGCACAGAGCGTTCATGGGCTTGGCAGTGCCCTGCCTTACAGGTATCACAATCATCTCCGCCCAGGCCGCTGAGCCGTTTGAACTCAAGGGAAGCTGGTGGCAGGAGGCGGCGGTGCAGAGCCGACACACCACCCTCGTGTGCAGCTTTGACAGCGCCGAGAACCACGATGCCGACTATGCCCGCGACTTCGCGCTCAGCGGCGGCTTCGGGATGACGTCGGATGTCGCGGGGCTGCACGGTTCGGGGGTGCAGATCGCCGAGACCGGTGGCCACCTCCACTTCCTGGGCGGCAGCAACTTCCAGGCCGCCCACGGCACGGTGCGCTTCGCCGTCAAGGGGGACGTGTGGGCCGACGAGACGCCCCGCTGGCTCTTCGAGGCCCGGGGCAAGGACCGGATCGGCATCATGCGTGAGACGGGGAAGCTGGCGCTGCGGGTCAGCCAGGGCCGGCGCGCCGACAGCGCCATCGGCGAGGTGGTCCTTGACGTTGGCGAGGTCGCGCCCGACGAGTGGCACACGGTTGTCGCCTCCTGGGACCGGGACGCGCGCCTGGGCTGGATCGCGCTCGACGGCAAGGGCGCCACGGGCGAGATGGAGTTCTCGTCGGACTATCGTCCCGCCTTCGCGATCTACCTGGGCGGCGGCTTTGGCGGGCGTGCCGGCGGCCTGAATTTGCCGGGCCTGACCTTCGACGACTTCGTGCTCTACGATGTGCCCCTCCCGATCCTGGAGGCCGAGATGACCCCCCTGCCAGAGGAGGACGCGGCATACCTGCTGGTCGTCGAGGACGGCGTACGGCAGACCATGAACTACATGGCCGACCTGCAGCGTTGGGGCGGCTGGCAGTGCATCTACACGTGGCCCACGCTGCTCGGCTCCGCCGCCCAGGGACGTGAATACGTGGACTTCGACGACTACATTGACAATGACAAGGGGAACGGGAGCGCGCCACTGGCCGCCAAGTTCCTGTGGGCCTACGAGACGCTGGGCGACTACCGCTACCTCGACGTGGGCCTACGCTCGGGTGAGTTCTATCTCGCGGCGCAGGCCGAGGAGGGCTGGTGGTCGTACGGCTATCGCATGACCGTGCATGGAGTCAAGCCCACCGGCCCGCCCCGCGCGATCAAGTTCCAGGACCAGGATCAGGCCCACCCCATGCTCCTGCTGACGTACCTGCATCGGCTGACCGGTGACGAGCGTTACCTCGACGCAGTCAAGAAGGCGGCCGAGTTCTACCTCATCGCCCAGAACCCCAACGGGAGCTGGCCGCACCATTACGACCTGGAGGAGGGTACCGGGGAGAACGCGGGCGGCAGGCCCGGCGGCGGCGAGCTGAACGACCGCGCGACCAATGATGGCATTGACATCATGGCCCTCATGTACCACATCACCGGCGAGGCGAAGTACGTCCAGGCCATGAAGCGCTGCGCCGACTGGCTGCTCGAGGCCCAGGGCGATGCGGTGCCGCTGTGGTCGGACCAGTATGACGCGGACAACAACCCGGTGTGGGCGCGGGCCTTCGAGCCGCCCGCCTACGGCGTCACCGCCACGCTGCTGGCGTGTCAGGCCTTGCGGGAGACCTACCGCTTCTCGGGCGATGAGCGCTACCTGGAGGGGATTCGCCGCACCGATGAGTGGGTCAAGGCCAACCTGCCCGACGGCACCATGTCCACCTTCGTTGACGTGGAGACCGGCCGCCCCATCGCCGCCTGGGAGCGGAAGATATACTTCCTCGACGAGCCCGAGTCGGTGGCCTTCCTCAAGACCGTCCCCATTGGCTCGGGCTACGCGAAGACCCGGAGCATCGGGCCGTCGGTCAGCAGGTTCCTCGAGCAGGCGCCCAGCAAGCCCAAGCCCGAGGTGCGCACCGCCGCCGCCGCCCTGGCGGCCCTGCCCGACCTGCGCGGACAGGCCCAGCACGCCATGGACAGCCGCAACGAGGCGGGCGTGTGGACTGTCCCCAACGTGGCTGACTTCATGGGGTCGCTGGGCGAGGGCTTCGGCTCGAGCATCCCGCGTGCGTCCATGATGATCGCGTACGTCGAGGCGGCGCGGATAGCGATGGGCGGGCTTGAGCCGCGCTACCCGGGCAGCCACAACATGAGGCAGCTCGCCTACCCCTACCCCGACTGGTACGAGGTGGACTGGGAGGCGAATGTGCAGTGAGCGCACGCGCGTGGCAGGAGAACGATCTGGACTCGGCGAATAGCTACGCGACGTGGGGCGCAGAACACTATGCCACAGAGAGGTGAGTGAAATGGGCGTGTACAGACGACTGCTGCTGTTGGCCGCTACTATGGCGCTTGTCGGCGCGAGCGCAGCCCTTGCGCAGGCCCCGATCTCAGGTCCGTCCGCAGGGACGCTCGCGCGTGGTGGCGCGGGGATCGCCCTCACCCATGAACACGCGACGGGACTGATGAACCCGGCCGCACTGACGATGCTGACGCGCGTGCCGTCGGAACACCCAGGCGAAGCCTCCACGGCATCCGGCGAGACCGCCTGGCATCTGCCGGCGCACCCGAACTACGGGGGCATGACGAGTATAGACCTGCGACGCCCAGGACGCGACGAGCAGAT
>CBFDBV010000189.1:0-8938 GCA_965603135.1 uncultured bacterium | reverse complement strand
TGGACTGCTTGCTGCTCACGCCGCCGGGAGAGGGCCCGCGTCCGGCGGTGATGGCCCAGCACGGGCTGTCGGGCACGCCGGAGCAGGTCTGCGGCTTCTTCAAGCCGGAGTCCGGGTACAACCGCATCGGCATCCGGCTCGCCGAAGCGGGCTACGTGGTGATCGCGCCGCACATGGCGGGCGGCTACGGAGCGGGCGAGCAGGGGGCCAACTTCGTGGCCGGGCTGGAGGGGCGCTCGTGGGGACGCGCGCGCACGCGGCTGAACCGGAAGGCCTTCCAGGTCGGCCAGCGGCTGTTCGGGGCCGAGATGTTCTGCCTGTCGCGCGCGGTTGACTACCTGGGGACGCTGCCGACGGTGAACGCCGAGCGCATCGGCTTCTACGGGCTGTCGCAGGGCGGCCAGACCGCGCTGTGGTTCCCCGCGCTGGAGCAGCGCATCAAGTGCTCGGTGCAGGCCTCCTTCTTCAATCACCGCTATCTCAAGCAGGTCATCTCGGGCGGGGACAACTACACCGCCTACCTGGACACCGAGGAGGAGGACAAGTTCTATCCAGCGCAACTGCTGGAGTTCTCCGACAGTGACATCGCCTCGCTGATCTGCCCGCGGGCGTTCTTCGTGGAGCAGGGCACGGACGACCGCGCCGTCTACTGGAAGGCTGCCCAGGACGAGTTCGAGAAGCTCAAGGCCATCTACGAGCGGCTGGGCATCCCCGAGCGCACGGACATCTGTATCTTTGAGGGTGGGCACGAGATCCGCGGCGTGGAGTCAATGCGGTTCCTCAGTCGCTGGCTGCGCGAGGAGCCGCTGTGAACCGCGCCGCCCAAGACAGGAGATAGTAGGGTCTGCGTCGAATACTCGAGCAAACGCAGGGAGGAGGGGTGAAGATGGGCGAAGAGCAGATGTCCCCCGAGCGACAGCAAGCGCACCTGAAGATGCGGGAGGCGCTCCAGCTTGCTAAGGGCAGGCATCCGGAGCGAGGCCTGGAGGCGATGAAGGAGACCATCCGCCTCGACCCCACGTACATGGAGCCGCGACACTGGCTTGCGAGCTACTACCGCGAGAGGGGGCAGGACAGACTCGCGGTCGAGGAGTACGAGGAGATACTACGGCTGGAGCCGGACAATGAGGAGGCGTGGGCCGCGCTGTCAGAGATGGACCCGGGCGCCGAGCAGCGGCTCCGACGCCTGCACGACGTGGCGCCGGACCCGTTCGTGGCGCGGCGGGCGGCGGCTGCCAGCTCGGAGTTCGCGGACCTGGCCGAAGGTGACGAGGACTACGTAGAGACAGCCGAAGTTGAGGAGGGCGTGTCGTTCGGCGCCCGGAAGCCGCTGGACGCCGGTGTCTTCGCCGATGACGAGGCGGAGGCCGAGGCCTACGGCGAGCCGCTGCCCTGGGAGCACGAACAGGACCGCGAGTACCGCGACAAGCTGGAGGCTTCCCAGGCTTTCGTCGCACTGCTGGACGGCTTTGCGCTGCTCTGGGACGACGAGCGGGCGTGGGAGGTGCTGCTGGAGGACTGCGAGGAGCCAGCAGCCGTCGGCTGGGCCGAACTCACGGGGCTGATGGACAGAGCGGCCCGCGCGCTGGATGCGGCTGCCCCGCGAGTTCTGGTCTGCGATGATCCCCTGGGCCCGCCGGCGGTCCTGCCGCTGGCAGAGGCAACGATCGTGGTCGGCAGCGATAGCCGGGATAGGTTCTCGGAGCGCGAGGTGGTGTTCTGGCTGGGATCGGCCTGCCACGATCTGCTGGGGGCGGCCGCTGAGTACGTGTGGGCGTGCGAGGAGGTGCTGCAGCGGGAGGTGCCCGAGGTCGGCATCCGGTCCTCTGTCCCCGAGGCGGCGCAGGAGCACATCGAAGGTTGGGACAAGGAGTTGCCCGAGCAGGAGTGCAAGAGCCTGAGAGCGCTGGCGCACGCGTGGGAGCAGCGAGCGGTGCTGTCCGCGGATCGGGCGGGCCTGCTCGCGGCCGGGGATGAGGCGATTGCCCGCCGCGCCATCGCGGCAGCAGTGGCCGAGCGCGAGGTCGCCGCCGAGATCACCAGCACTGAGTTCCTCTCACAGTTCAGGCACCTGAAGCCTGCGGAACTCGCCGCGGTGGGCGTCAAGGAAAGCCCCTGGACCTCCCCTCAGTACGCCGCGTATCGCAGCAAAGTGATTCACTGGTGGGCCACGACGGACGAATGCAAAGCCCTGTCGAGCGGATAGGGGGAGGTGATTGACGATGAGGCGTGTCACCGGCTGCCTGCTCGGGTTGACACTGATGTGTTCGGTGGGCACCGCGCAGCAGGAGTTGCATCTGGAGCGGTTGATCGTGTGCGCTTGTGCGCCGGTGACCATCACGCTGCCCAGGGCGGAGGTCCCCAGGGAGCCTATGTACCGCGACGCCGCCGGCGAGTGGCACATGCTCGAGATCACCGGCGGCGACGGCCTGATCACCTTCGCGCTGGCCGCCGATGCCGGCGGGCGGACGCTGGTGCTGCTCGAGAAGCCCGAGTGGCTCGACCTCTCGGACACTGAGGCGCCTGTCTTCGAGACGCTGAAGATAGACGGCGCGGAGGTCGAGCCGGCCGGCAGCGTGGACCTGGGACGCAGCGACATCCAGCCGAGGACCGTGGAGCTGACGGTCAGGGATGACAATAACCCCCTGCTGAGAGGCAGCCTGTACGTGAGCCTCGACGGGCGTCCGCTGGAGGACACGGGCTCGAAGGCGGAGACCGAGCCTCTGACTGAAGAGGGCTGGCGCGCCGCCATCCTGATCGAGTTCGGCGACCTGCCGCAGGAGGGTCACACGCTGACGCTCGCCATCGAGGATGCGGCGGCCGAGCCGCACCAGGCGAAGATGACGATCGCCTTCAGCACCGCGCCGCTGCTGCGCAACGGCGGCTTCGAGGAGGTTGACACGGAGGGTAAGCCCGTCGGCTGGTCCTGCTCGGCGTGGTCGCAGGAACCGGACACCAAGAAGGAGTTCGCGGCCAGCGACCAGGCGCACTCGGGCGAGAGGGCGCTGATGATCAAGGGGATAGCCGGCAGCCTGAACCTGGTCTGCGGCCAACTCGTGCCCGTCACGCCCGGGAAGAAGTACCGGCTCACCGGCCACTACCTCGCCGACGCCGGCGGTGGATACCTCTCGATCATCGCCGACGACAAGGGTCAGTACGACAGCAGCCCGAAGCTGCCGGCGGTTGAGGGCTGGACCGAGTTCTCCTGGGAGTTCACAGCCGGTGAGTTCACGACCTTCACCCTCTACCTGCGCCACGGGGGCAAGGGGACGATCTACTACGATGACGTGAAGCTGGAGGAAGTCGAGTAGGCCGGAGGCGAGCATGTTCGGGCTGAAGATACCGGTGAGCAGAGAGCTGATGGCGAGGTTGGAGGAGTGTGCGAAGGCGGCGGGCTTCTCATCCGGCCGGGAGTTCGCTATCCGCGTGCTCGAACGCGAGATCGCGAAGCTCGAGGACGCCGACTCCAGCGAGAAGATTGAGGAGCGCCTCCGGGGCCTGGGTTACATCCCGTAGCTGCCCTGCCACCGCGGGCAAAGGGCAAAGTGGTAACGGCAATAACGGCGGGTGGTCGTGGGACCCGCCTTCGTGAGGATGCTACGCGTCGTCCAGGGGAAACGGCCCGGGTGGCCGTGCGGTGGGTGGAGTTGCGCTGAGAAACCAACGGTTTCTCCGCAACTCCTAAGAGACCGCTTCGCGGTCTCCGGGGCAACTGCAGGGCGTATCGCCGCACTTGGGGCAGCCGGAGGCGTAGCGCCCGGCCGCCTGCTCCAGGTCCACTCCTGTCAGCGTCGCCGTCGTGGTGAGCCAGGCCAGCACATCCCCGAACTCCTCCAGGCGGGCCTGCTCATCATCGTCCAGCAGGCTGCGGGCAAGTTCGCCGACCTCCTCAATGAACCAGGCGAAGGTCTTGTGCAGGCCCCGCGCCGCGTCACGCTCGCCGTAGATGTCGGCAATGAGGCGCTGGAACTCGGCGATGGTCATAGCGCGCTCCCCCGGCTGAGATAGACGCTCGCGCAAACCTTCTTCGTCGTCAGCACAGCGATGGCCTTCACGACAGAGGACTTGCCAGGGCGCGCGGCGAAGCTACCCTGGGCAGACCAAGCGCCCAGGGAGATGCTATGCGCGCGCCCAGCGAAGGGCGAGCCGGTGGCTTCACGCTGGTGGAGCTGCTGGTGGTCATAGCGATGATCGCGGTGCTGGCCGCGATACTGCTGGCCGTGTTCCCTCGGGTGCGGGGGATGGCACGGCGAGGGCAGTGCGTCGCCCACCTGCGCCAGCTAGTCCAAGCGGCCCGGATGTACGCGCAGGACCAAGACCGGCGACTGGTGCCGGCTCGGGCTCGTGGAGCGCCCGCCCCCAGCCGTGGATACACCTGGTGCGTCCTGCTCCAGCCGTACATTCGCAACGAGGACATCCTGATCTGCCCCAACGACCCTGATCCGAAGCCGAGCCAGCAAAGCACCTGCCTGCCGCACAGCTACGGGATAAACTACGAACTGACTTACGGTGTCGGCGTGGGCGCGGGGAACCTGACCAGGTCGCTGACGCACGTTCATGAGCACTCGCGGCAGATTCTCTTCTTCGAGATGAAGAGCGAGGTCGAGCAGATGGGGACGAGTTGGATCGCGCACGGGACCAGTCGCATCGCCACGCGGCACAACGGCCTGGCGGAGTTCGCCTTCCTGGACGGCCATGTGAAGGGCCTCAAGCCCGAGGCGACCGTAGCCCCGGTCAATATGTGGGTGCCGAGGTAGGACAGATGGCGCGGGGGCATCGGGTCGAGCAGATAATCAAGGGCGCAGTCGAGTTCCTGCGCCAGGAGATCGAAGTGAGCCAGGTCGTAGTCTTCGGTTCCACCGCTAACGGCGAAAGGTACGAGTGGAGCGACATAGACCTCGCGGTGTTCTCGCCGGACGTGGCCGGGATGAAGTTCCTTGAGAAGGTGAGGCTCGCGACGGACCTGCAACTGTCGTGCGGCGCTGAGCTTGAGTTGCACTTCTTCCCGGGCTCGGCGCTGACGGACGCTGAGCCGGGGAGCTTCGTCAGGCACGTACTCGAGACCGGAAAGAAAGTCGCGTGACCCACGAGAGGGCTGGTGGCTGCTGGCGCGGCGAGATGGAAAGAGGAGAGCATAGATGGAGCTTGACGAGAGGCGAGTGATGGTCTCGCAGATGGATGACGAGCAACTCCAGGCGGAGCTGGACGAGCACGGCGTGGTGCTGACCACCGCCGAGGCGCGGCGCATCGCCGAGCTGATCGGGCATGACCCCACGCTCTGCGAGCTGCATATCTTCAACGTCGAGTGGAGCGAGCATTGCTCCTACAAGAGCAGCAAGGCCACGCTCAGCGAGTTCCTGCACACCGAGGGGCCCAACGTGATGCTCGGCCCCGAGGAGGATGCGGGCATCGTCTTCTTCACCGAGCATGAGGGCAAGCGCTACGGTGTGGTCATCGCTCACGAGAGTCACAACCACCCCTCGCAGGTCCTGCCGAACGAGGGCGCGGCGACCGGCATCGGCGGCATCGTGCGAGACGTGGACTGCATGGGCGCGCGCGTGTTCGGCACCGCCGACCCGCTGCGCTTCGGCGATCCCGAGGGCGAGCACGCCGACCGCACCCGGTGGATCGCAGCCGGCGTGGTGGACGGCATCTGGCAGTACGGCAACGCGCTGGGCGTGCCGAACCTGGCCGGCGATGTGTACTTCTGCGACGCCTTCGACGACAACTGCGTGATTAACGTGGTGGCTGTCGGCATCGTGGCCGAGGAGGACATCATTCACTCGGCGGCGCCGCCGCAGGCCGCCGAGGAGCCGTATGTGATGATCCTGGTGGGCAAGCCGACGGATGATTCGGGCTTCGGGGGGTCGGCGTTCGCCTCCAAGATCCTGGATGAGGAGGAGCAGGAGGAGGACCGAGGGGCCGTCCAGGTGCCCGACCCGTTCCTCAAGAACGTCCTGCTCATGCGCAAGGCCAACGAGGCGGTGCGCGAGCGGGCCAAGGAGCTGGGGCTGACCATCGGCGTCAAGGACATCGGCGGCGGCGGGCTGGCGTGCGGCTCCTCTGAGATCAGCGCGGCCGGCGGCTTCGGCGTGGACATTGACCTGGAGCAGGTGCACGTAGGGCTGGAGGGGCTGCTGCCGGAGACCATCACCTGCGCGGAGACCCAGGAGCGGTACGTGCTCGCGGTGCCCGAGCACTTCGCCGACGAGGTCCTCCGCATTTACAACGAGGACTGGGACCTGCCGAACGTCTACGAGGGCGCGTGCGCGCGCGTCATCGGCAACTTCACGGACGAGAAGCAGTACACGCTGCACCACGGCGGGAAGATCGTCTGCGACGCGCCCGTGGAGGTGGTCACCTCGGGCATCTCCTACGAGCGTGAGGAGCAGCCGCGCGAGTACGCTGGTCAGGAGCCTCAGTTCGACCAGCCGGCCGACATGAGCGAGGCGCTCCTGGCCGTGCTGGGGCACAGGAACTGCTGCTCCAGGGAGTATGTCTACCGGGCCTACGACATGGAGGTGCAGGGCAACGCGGTGCTGCGGCCCGGCGAGGCCGGGGCGGGCGTGTGCCGGCCGCTGGAGGGCAGCGACGCGGCCGTCGCCCTCGCGGTGGACGGCAATCCCTTCTACGGGCTGATAGACCCGTACTGGGGCGGGGCCACCGCCATCGCGGAGGCGATGCGCAACGTCGCCGCCGTCGGCGCGGTGCCCTCTGCGCTCACCGACTGCCTCAACTTCGGCAACCCGGAGAAGCCCGAGCAGTTCTGGGAGTTCCGCCAGGGCGTGCGCGGGCTGTCCGACGCCGCGAAGAACCTCTGGCTCAAGGGCTATGAGGACACGCCGGTGCCCATCATCTCCGGCAATGTCAGCTTCTACAATGAGTCGGCCACCGGCAGGTCGGTCGCGCCCTCGCCGATCATCGCCTGCGTCGGGGTGATGGACGACTACTCGAAGGCGGTGACGATGCAGTTCAAGGAGGCCGGTGAGGCGATCTACCTCATCGGCGCGCGGCGCGATGAGCTGGGCGGCTCGGCCTACTACCAGGCGCTGGGGATGGGGCTGGGGCGGAACGTGCCGACCGTGGACTGGGAGGCCGAGCGCGGGGCCATCTACGGCATCGTGGACGCAATTGACGAGGGCCTGGTGGCGGCCTGCACCGACATCTCCGACGGCGGGCTGGCGGTCGCGCTGGCTGAGATGGCGATGGGGCCGTTCGGGAAGGGCAACATCGGCGCCGAGGTGGACCTCGGCCCGGCACTGAACGGCTTGCGCGCGGACAGGGCGCTCTTCAGCGAGTCCGGGGGCTTTGTCATCGAAGTGCGCAGCGGCTCGGAGCAGAGATTCGAGGAGGTAATGCGCGGCTACGGCGTTGAGCCGCTCCGGTTGGGCGAAACGGCCAACGATGCTGAGCTTGAGATCGAAGTGCACGGGGAAGAGCTGATCGAGGTATCCGTGCCGACGATGGCTGACGCTTGGCTGAACGGCCTGGCGAAGGTTCTGAGATGAAGGCGAGGAGCACCTGCTGATGGCCGAAGAACAGATACCGGACACTATGCTCACCCTGCGGCTCAAGGGCGTGGGGATGGAGAACGTGGTGCTGGAGGAGGTGCAGGTCCCGCGGCCGGAAGCGGACCAGGTGCTCTGCCGGGTCGAGTGCGCGGCGGCCTGCGCCTCGGACAACAAGATCATTGACCAGGGCGGCGAGCACTCGCTGATGTGCGGCTGGGACGTGGCGAGGTGGCCGATCATCCTGGGGCACGAGAGCTGTGTGACCGCGGTTGAGGTGGGGGAGAAGTGGGCCGAGAAGATCCAGGTCGGCGCGCGCTACGCTATCCAGCCGGCGGTTCCCTCGGGGCCGACGCGCCACCAGGAGCGCTACCGCGACAACGCGCGCGGTGTGCGCAAGGTCGCCATCGGGTACACGCTGCCCGGGGTGTTCGCGGAATACGTGACCGTTGACCCGGAGGTGGTCGAGACCGCGTGCATGGTGCCCGTGCCCTACGAGGGCCTGGCGCACTTCGCGGCGGCGCTGTCTGAGCCGATCTCGTGCGTGGTCGCGGCCCAGCAGCATGCGGTCCACGTGGTCAAGGAGGCGCCGGACGCCCCGCGGCGGGCCGAGCTGGGGCTGCTGAAGGGCGGGACGACGCTGATCCTGGGCGCGGGCCCGATGGGCCTGCTGCACATCGAGATTGCGATGACCTACGAACCGGCGACGATCATCGTCTCCGAGCCGATGGAGGAGCGCCGCCAGCCCGCCGAGGAGTTCTTCGCCGCGCGCGCTGAGCAGGCGGGCATCGAGCTGATCCTCACCGTCCCCGAGCAACTTGACGGCGTCATCGCCGAGGCGACCGACGGGCAGGGCGTGGATGATTGCATCGTCGCGTTGGGGGTAAGGAGTGTGCAGCAGAAGTCCTTCGACTACCTGGGGCGTGGCGGCGTGACGAACCTCTTCGGTGGGCTGAAGGCGGGCGATAGCGTCATCGAGCTGGACGCCCGGCGCATTCACTACGACTCGGTCTCGACGGTCGGCTCCAGCGGCAGCGACCCGTCGGACATGCGCGAGGCCCTGGAGATGATCGCGGCGGGGAAGATCCAGCCGGGCAACTACGTGGCGGCGGTCGGCGGCCTTGACGCGGCGCGCGACCTCATCGAGGCGGTGCGCGCCCAGGAGCTGGACGGCAAGGGCATTATCTACCCGAGCCTGCGCAGGCCGCTGGCAGAGGTTGACGGGTGGTCGGTCGAGCGGGAGAGTGAGCTGCTCGGGTCCTGAAGGGTGGCTCTTGCCCGCGGGACGGCGGCAGGGATGTCTGCGGCAGGATGTCGTTGTCGTCAGTTGGCAGGCCGGACAGTAGTCCGGCCTCTCCTAACAGAAAACGGCCCCACAAGAACTCGGCGGGAATGAGACCAATGCAGAAGCTGGTGCAGATAGGGGCGGG
>CBFDBV010000188.1:0-8992 GCA_965603135.1 uncultured bacterium | reverse complement strand
GCGCTTCGGTTTGCCGAGACCGACAGGGAGCGCGCCCTTGGTCTGATTGACGAGGCCGTGCAGATCGCTGTCCAAGAGGGGGATATGTATGGCTCCGTCTCGGGCTACTGGACTGCGACCAACATGGGACGGCTGGCTCACGTCGCGGCCCAGATGGGGTACCCGGACCTGGCCGGGCTGGTGGCGCGGGCCATGTCGCTGCGGCCTGAGGAGACGACAGTAACAGAGGCGGACCGGAAAGCGGAGAGTATCGCGCAACTGGCACAATCCATCGCCTGGCTTGACACCGAGGCTGCGCGGCGCCTGTTGGAGCCGGTGGTTGCGAGTCTGCTCCCGAACCTGGCAGACATGAAGTACCACGTGAGCAAAGTGGTAGTCGCTGCGGCAGCAGTTGACCCGGAATGGGCGGTCGAGATCCTGCGCAGTCTGCCGGATGACGATCCGCAGAGCGACCGCCGGCCTCAGGCCGTATCCTACCGGGAACTCGCGGAGTTCCTGTCGCTTGCGCCCGAAGCGCGGGTATACGAGGCGCTTCACTTCTGGATGCCGGGTGCCCCGCCTGAGTGAGCTGTCGCCGTCTGCAACGGCCTGCCTTCGGTGAAGCTACGGCGGGCAAGCTAGCAGGGCGGACAGTGCACCTCTTTGACGCGGCGCCGTTTGTCGTGCGGAGGGGTCGGTTTCCAGACCGCCCCCCGCCCATCGGGTGGGACCGCCGTTTGCCGGGCACGACGCTAGCGTAGGCCCGAGCCGGGCGGGCAACTGAATGACCTACGACGTGTCGCGCTTCGCGCGACGGGCCGGTGTGCAAACCGGCCCCTCCAGTACGGCATCATCGCCTTCGCAGGTGGGCTGCCGGCCGGCACGAGGGCTTCATCCTCATCGCCGGCCGCCTCGCGTTCGTGACAAGCGAGAAGGGCGCCTGTCCGCACGATACGAGGGACAACTGGCATGAGCAAAAGACCACTGACCGGCTTCAAGATCGCTGCGCCCTCGACCGTGACCGTCGGCGAGGAGTTTCCCCTCAAGATCAAGGCGCTCACCGAGCCGTACCAGGCGCCGGTGCAGTGCTACCGGAAGTTCCCACGGCTGGCGTCGCCCTTCAACCTGTCCCCGCGTGGAATCCACTATCTGGACAACGCTGCCGAGCGCTGGGAGGGCGTCCTGGAGATCGAAGGGCCTCGCGGTCCCGCTGAGATTGACTGCGCCGATCTTGCCGGGACCTTCCCGGGCGATGACCGGGCCATCGGCGAGATCGAGGGCTTCAGCTTCGATGAGGAGGGCGTGCAGTTCATCCGCATCAGGGACCCGAAGACTGGCATCAGCGGCGAGAGCAACCCCATCTGTGTCACCGCCGAGCCGCTTGAGTACCGCCTCTACTGGGGCGACCTGCACTCCCAGACGTTCTTCAGCGACGGCCTGCGCTGCCCGGAGGAGCTGTACCACTTCGCGCGGCATGAGGGCTTCCTGGACATCTTCGCGCTGGCCGACCACGCCGAGCATATCACCGACCGGCAGTGGGAGTACTTCGTCAACGTCACCAACGACTGGAACCGGGCGGGCGAGTACGTCACGGTGGTCGGGCTGGAGTGGACGAACTCAGGAATCGGCCACCGGAACCTGTACTACCCCGGAGACTGGGGGCCGATTGTGCGCAGCTCCGAGGCCAGCGCCGAGGACCTGGAGCGGCTCTATGACGCGGCGCGCGAGCACGGCGGGCTGCTCATCCCGCATCACAGCGCGAATGTGACGATGGGCGTCAAGTGGGACGTGGGCTACGAGCCGGAGCACGAGCGGCTGGTGGAGATATACTCAGTCTGGGGCAACAGCGAGCGCCCAGCCGCGCAGGGCAACCCGCGGCCGATCCGCACTCTCGGCGGCGAGCAGGAGGGCCAGCACGTCATTGATGCGCTGGCGCGGGGCTACCGGTTCGGCTTCGTTGGCGGAGGGGACATCCATGACGGCCGGCCGGGCGATGAGCTGCACCACCTTCAGGAGGTCCCGGAGCAGTACCGCAACCTGCGTCGCCAGGGGATAATGGGCGTGTGGGCGAGGGAGTTGACGCGCGAGGCTATCTGGGAGGCGCTCTGGGAGCGGCGCTGCTTCGCGACCACCAACGTCCGCGTCCCCGTCCGCTTCGAGGTGTGCGGGAGCTTCATGGGAGGCAGTGTGCAGACCTCGGAGGCCAGGAGCATGAAGGTGTGGGCCGTCAGCGAGGTCCCGATCGTGCGGACCGAGATCGTCAAGAACGGCGAGGATCACTTCATCCGCGAGGGCGCCGCGCGCATCCACGAGTGGGAGTTCGAGGACGCGGCCTCCGAGGCGAGCGACTACTACTACGCGAGGATCACGCGCCAGGATGGCGAGATGGCCTGGTCGAGCCCGGTCTGGGTCAATCTCCGCTGAGCCCCGGGATCCTGGCGCGGCGCGGCCCGGCAAGCGGCCAGCGATCGGAGTTCATCATGCTCCTTGGCATGGAGACATTCAGCTATCATCTCGCCTTCGCAGCCGGCGAGATGGACGTTTTCGGCTTCATTGAGCGCTGCGCTGAGTTCGGACTCGATGGTGTGCAGTTGAACGTCAACGGGCCCGGCCTGGGGCATGTCGGGGGAGCTGAGCCGGGGCACCTGCGTGAGATTCGCAAGATGACAGAGGGCCTCGGGATGTTCGTCGAGGTGGATTCCCGTGGCACTGAGCCGGCGCACCTCGCCGACATGCTCAGGATCTGCGAAGCCGTGGGAGCCGACTTGCTGCGCACATACGTGAGTTGTGGTGGGGACCTCACCCAGGAACTCGCCCAGGCTCCGGAGCATCTGCGCCAGATCCTTCCGATGTGCGCCGACATGGGCATCCGCGTCGCCGTCGAGAACCACGAGTACGAGACCTCCCAGGAGGTGCTGGAGGTTGTTCGTCGGGTAGACAGCGAATGGGTGGGGACACACGTGGACACAGGCAACTCCATGATGGTCTGGGAGGACCCCGTGGCGGCGACGGCC
The DNA here is from genome assembly GCA_965603135.1 of uncultured bacterium. GTDB lineage: Bacteria > Armatimonadota > Zipacnadia > Zipacnadales > UBA5352 > CBFDBV01. The sequence goes on along the minus strand of CBFDBV010000188.1, from coordinate 5,999 downwards.
GCGCTGGCGCCCTACGCGGCGAGCAGCCACTTGAAGGACCACATCGTCATCGTCGCAGGGGAGCCGCTGGTCGTGGGAGTGGCTCTGGGCACGGGGAGCACTGACTGTGCCGAGTGCTTTCGTATCCTGGCCGAGCAATCGCCCCTTGAAAGGCTGATCATCGAGGTCTGCTACGCGTACAGTGCTCCCTTTCGCCGGCCACAGGAAGACGGGGCAGGCGGCAAGCTGGGCGAGGGCGCCTTTCGCGTCGTAGAGGGCCCCTTTGATCCCGCATGGGTCGCGCCATGGACCCGGGACGCACCCCGCGCCCAGCGCGAGCGCATGACACACTGGCAGCAGGAAGCAGTGACCGAGAGCGTCGCCTTCGTCAAGAGGCTGAATGAGGGCTGGCACTGACTCCTCTGGCCTGGGAGAGGGAGCTCCACCGGCCATGACGGCCACAAAGGGGAAGAGTGCGACCAGCGCCGGCGACCGGGCGCTCAGGTTGCTGGGCGGGGAGGTCGTTGAGCCGCCGGTGTGCATGCAGATGTACTTGGGGCTGTATCTGGCCGCGCCGCGTAAACGGGCGCGGGAGCAGGTCTACCGCGAGATACTCGGCCAGCGACAGGAGCTTGAGCTGAGCTACGACGAGGTCCTGGAGGCGGAGCTGGCGGCGTGGGAGAGGGCATGGGCGCTGTTTCGGCGGCCACCGGCCTGGATGCCGATGCAGATCTCGGTGTCGCGCGCCGGGGCAGAGGGTGCGAGGGTGTTCGCGGACGGGGAACGAGTGCTCTACGAGGAGGCCAGAGGCGGGCCGGTTGACCTCTCGGCGCCGCACGACCCCGCCCACAGGGATGTCTGGGACCGGCGGACGGAGCAGCCGGGCAAGCTGGACCCTGAGGAACTCGTCCCCACCTTCGAGGCACCCGATGCGCTGATCGCCGACCAGAGAGACGCGACGCGGCGCGCCCTGCAACGTTGGGGCGAGCGGCACCTGCTTCACACCTCGATCGGTACCCCCTACTGGGCCTGTTACTCCGCGCTGGGCTTCGCGGGCATGATGGAGACGATGCGGGGCGACCTCGCGCTGCTGCTGGCGATCATCGAGCGCACGCTGCACAACCTGCTCCAGCGCGTCAAGGTCGTCGCCGCGTCGGGCCTCAAGTGCCTGTTCGTCGAGGAGTGCCTGAGCAGTTCGGACCTCATCTCCGAGGCCGACTACCTGGAGTTCTGCCACCCCTTCACCCGTGAGTTGCTGCAAGCGGCGCGCGATGCCGGTCTACGCACCGTGTACTACTTCTGCGGCGGGATCGAGGATCGCCTGGAGCACCTGGCGGCACTGCCGGCCGATGCGCTGGCCTTCGAGGAGAGCAAGAAGGGCTTCGTCATTGACCTGGGGCAGGTGCGCGGGGCGGTCGGGCCCGAGCGGCCGCTGCTGGGCAACCTCGATGCGACGGTGCTGCGCGACGGCGATGCCGAGGCGATCAGGCGGGCGGTGGGCGAGCAGTACCGGCAGGCCGGGCCGCTGCTGGCGATGAGCTGCGGAAGCCCCGTCACCCTCGACACGCCGCCGGAGAAGGTGGACGGGCTGGTGGAGGCGACGGCTGGGTGCGGACTTCGGACATCGGACCTCAGACCTCGGACCACGGACTAACGACCAAGGGCCAACGGCAGTCGGCACGACGGCGGGCAGCAATCAAGCGGAGGTCAGCGGGGTGGACGCGTGGAAATTGAGCAAGCGCTGCACGATGAGTATGTGACCTCCGGTCGCGGTGAGGCCTATGCGCTTGCGAGGCAGGGCGTGGCGCGAGAGCAGAGACTACGACGTTCTCGCGGTCGGCGAGCTGAACGTGGACCTGATCCTGTCGGGCGTGCCGAAGGTGCCCGAGTTCGGGGAGGAGGTGCTCGCGGAGGATGTCGTCAAGCGCCTGGGAGGCTCGACCGCGAACTTCGCGGTGTTCTGCGCGCAACTGGGGCTGCGGACGGCCTTCGTCGGCAAGGTCGGCCGGGATGACTTCGGCGACTTCCTCATCGAGCAGCTCGAACAGTGGGGCCTGGGCAGCCAGCATATCACGCGCGCTTCCGAGCTGGCCACCGGGCTGACCGTGTCACTGTCCGGAGCGGAGGACCGGGCCTTCGTCACCCACGTGGGCACCATCGATTCGCTCCGGGCAGATGACGTGCCCGACGGCCTCATCCGCAGTTCCCGCCACCTGCACGTGGGCAGCTACTTCTTGCAGAGAAAGCTCCAGCCGGGCTGCCCTGAGCTGTTCGCGCGCGCGCACCAGGCGGGCCTCACGGTCTCGCTGGACACCGGCTACGACCCGTGGGAGAGTTGGGACGGCGGACTCCGGGAGCTGCTGGAGGAGGTGGACGTGTTCGTCCCCAACGAGGTGGAAGGCCCGCGCATCGCGCAGGCCGAGGGGATAGAGGAGGCGATGCGGGTGCTGACCGGCTGGAGCAAGGTGGTGGCGCTGAAGCTGGGGGAGGAGGGGGCCATGGCCTGCGAGGGGGAGGAATGCGTCCAGGTAGGGGCGTGCGAGATCGAGGTGGCGGACACTACCTGCTGCGGCGACGCCTTCAATGCAGGGTTCATTGACGGGCTGCTGGCGGGGATGCCGCTGGTTGACTGCGTGCGGCGCGGCAATGCCTGCGGGGGGCTGATGGTGTCGGTGGTGGGCAACGAGGCGAGCGTGCTGACGCCGGCGGCTGTTGAGGCCAGGTCAAAGGAGTGCAGCGAGCCGGTGCGGCGGCGAATCCGTGCCCAGGCGGCGCGTGAAGGCGGATGATAAGCCACTACGCGGGGAAGGTGCACCTGCGCATGAGCCCGGTTCGCAGAGCCGGCCCGGCAGTCGCGTGGCTGTCCGCGCGAGCAGGGCAGGCGGCAGGCCCCGCACTGTCTTACGGGGGCATAGGCGTGGTAGTCGCATGGCTGGCCGCCGTCCTCATCTACGCGGGGATGTCCCTGGGAGATCCGCGGCGGGTTGTCGGAGGGACCATCGCGGCGGTGGTGGCGGCTGGTGTGCTCGGATACGCCGGGTTCCTGACGTCGCGGGCGGTCGCGGAGGACCGAGCAGGCCGGAAGTGCGATCGGCCGGGCGAGAGAGTCATCGGGCTCTTCGGGGCGACGCTGATGCAGCAGGCCGAAGGTGCGCCGCAGACACCCGTGGAGCCCGTCACTCTGATCGCAACGAATCAGCGGCTGGTGTTGCACCCGGCACCGAGAGAGTTGGAGGTGCCCGCCGAGCGGGACCTGGCGACGGTCGTGTCGGCCACGGAGGTGGGGCCGGCGCCCGGCCGTGCGGCGCAGCAGCGCGTGCTGGTGAGCATCGAGTTCGAGCAGGAGCCGGAGCTGCTGCTCAGGATGAGCCTCAGCACGGCGCACGAGTTCAGGGAGGTCGCGGGCTCACATATGACACCCTCACCGCGGCGAGTCCGAGCCGTGGTGATGGACGCCAGCGGCCCAACCCCGTCCAAGCCTGATGACGCGCTGGCCGACATTCTGGAGAGCGGCAAGCCCGTGCTCTATCAGTTCGTGTTGGCCGAGAACTACCTGCGCATCATCGGCGACCGACCGCAGCCCATGGCGGACCTGTGGTGGTACTTCCACTGGGAGCATATGCGAGTGTGCGAGGTGGACAGGGCGGAGCTTCCCGGCGTGCCCGAGGGCTGGCGATGCCTGCGGCTGACCTTCCACGAGGAGAGTTCGATGGTCGTGTGCGGACTGGCTCGGAACATCGAGCGGCTACGCCAAAAGGCAGCGAACGACAGCTAACGACGGCAAACGACGGCGAACCACAGCCAACGGCAACGACCTACGACTCCCGACGGTCACCGGCGACGCCGTGTGCTTCGCGTGCGGCGCAGCGGTCGGGTCCTATGTTATCTGTCTTCGCCTCATCACCGCCGAGGTCTCTTTGGCGTTGTGCGGCACGCGCGCCACGCGGATGTGGTCGTACTCCCGCGCGAGAATCTCGGTGGCCTCCCAGATGTGCTGGGCGCGCCGGCGAGTCACGAACTTGATGGTCATTACCGCAAGCCCGCCCGGTTCCAGCAGCGGCGCGAGCGCGCACACAAGCTCCGCCGACTCGTCCGGATCGCGATTCATATCGTTGCAGACCACGTCGAAGCGTCCGACCTGCGCCGGGGTCAGCTCCTCCGCCCGCACGCGAAGATGACGCACGTTCGGTAGCTCGCTGACGCGCTCGTCCAGCTCGGCCGGGTCCACGGCCACCACCTCAGCCATCGCCTCAGCCAGCACCCGCGTCCATCCCCCCGGCGCGGCCCCGAGGTCCAGCGCCCGCCCCTCCGGCGGCAACTCCAGCCCGTGCCTGGCTATGATCTCACGCAGCTTGTGCTCCGCGCGGCTGATGGGACGCCGCCCCGGCGCGTACTTGCGCATTCTCCTGAGGGGCTTGGTCAACATCTCCTCCGCGCGCACAAGGCCCATGAACGCCAGGTCCTGGAAGATCTGGACCGTGAGGATCTGCTGCGGGCTCTCCAGGTCCACCGCGGGGCCGTCCGGTCCCACGAGGACCTCCGCGATCGCCAACTCGACCTCACGCGAGCTGAAGCCATGATCGCCGCGCCGCTGGCAGGCCACGCGGAAGGTCAGCGCCGGATCAGGGGCGGGCAGCAGGCGCACGGCCTGGCTCAGGCACTGAAGGTGCTCGCGCCCGGGGCCTATGCGCATCTCTATCTGAAGCGGGATGGCGTGGGCGATGACCTCGGTGTCCGCCTCAGCCAGGGCCGTCAGGGCGTCTTCGGTGCAGCCGGGCGCGGTCAGGAGCAGATTGCCCTTCATGAAGAGCCGGCGGACCTGAGCGCCGGGGAGGATGGAGCGCAACTCCCGATCCGCCTCGGCCTCCCAGCCGGCCGCGCTGGTGACAAGGAAAGTCGGGTGCTCGAAGGTGGTCGGGGCATCCGCAGGCATCGTCGCTCACTCGGTCTCAAGGCTTCTCCGCAGAGGGAAGCGCGACCTGCCCGCGCAGGAAGGCGCGCAGCCGGCGGCGAAGAGGGCGCAGACGTCCGGCTCAAGCGAGGAGTGTGAGATCAGTGGCCGAGAAGGCTCCGCCGACCATCGAGTGGGTTGACACCGAGGCGGGCGGGATGGTGCGGATGATAGATCAGACGCGCCTGCCCGGGGAGTTGGTGCTGCTGGACTGCGCCGAGGTCGAGCAGGTGGCCCGGGCCATCGAGCGGCTCAGCGTGCGGGGCGCGCCCGCCCTCGGCTGTGCAGCGGCGCTGGGGATGGCGCTGGCGGCGAGCCACTCGCGGGCCGAAGACCTCGATGCGCTCATGGCAGACCTGTGGGCTGCCAGAGAGCGCCTGGCGGCCACCCGGCCCACGGCAGTGAACCTCTTCTGGGCCCTCGCGCAGATGGAGACGGCGGCGCGCCGGTCGGCGGCCGGCGGCGCTGATGCTGTGAGAGCCGCCCTGGTGGCACGAGCCCAGGAGATAGTGGCCGACGACCTTCAGCGGTGCCAGGCCATCGGGCGCAACGCCCTGGAGCTGATAGAGCAGGGGGCGAACGTGCTCACGCACTGCAACGCGGGCGCGCTGGCAACCGCAGGATACGGCACCGCGCTGGGCGTCATCCGCGCGGCCCACGAGGCGGGCCACGACATACACGTCTGGGTAAACGAGACTCGGCCGCTGCTTCAGGGCGCGCGCCTGACCGCCTGGGAGCTGGTGACCGAGGGCGTCCCATGCACGCTCATCTGTGACAACATGGCGGGGTACCTGATGAGTCAGGGGAAGGTGGACTGCGTGGTGGTGGGGTCGGATCGCATCGCCGCCAACGGGGACGTGGGCAACAAGATAGGGACCTACACGGTCGCGGTGTTGGCGGCTCGGCACGAGGTTCCTTTCTACGTGGCGGCGCCGATGTCAACCGTGGACTTCGAGCTGCCCTCGGGCGACGAGATCCCCATCGAGGAGCGCGATCACGACGAGGTCAGGCTGCTGGCCTACCGGGCCGTGGAGCCGGTCTGCCCGGCGGAGGTGGCGGTGTACAACCC
>CBFDBV010000187.1:0-9002 GCA_965603135.1 uncultured bacterium | reverse complement strand
GGAGTGAGTGCGTTGAGCAACCTGGCGATCAATGGCGGACCGAAGGCCGTAACCAAGGACCCGGGCGACCTCTTCACCCACCCGGTGATTGATGAGCGCGATGAGAAGGCCCTGCTGGACATGCTGCACAGCGGGCAGATGTCCAGCATCGAGCCCGGGATGCAGTTCGAGCGCAAGTACGCCGACTGGCACGGGATGAAGTACGGCCTTGCGCACAACACCGGCACCGCGGCGCTGCATGGCGGCTTCTTCGGCTGTGGCGTGGGCGAGGGCGACGAGATCATCTGCCCGTCGTACACCTACTGGGCCTCTTGCACCCCGGTCCTGAGCATGGGCGCGACGGTGGTCTTCGCGGACATTGACCCCTGGACGCTCACCGTGGACCCGGCAGACATCGAGCGCAAGATCACCCCGCGCACGAAGGTCATCGTCGCCGTTCACTGCTACGGCCACCCGGCGGACATGGACCCCATCATGGAGATCGCCGAGAAGCACGGCATCTACGTGATGGAGGATGTCTCCCACGCCCACGGGGCGCTCTACAAGGGCCGCACTGTCGGCTCCATCGGCCACCTTTCCGCGGCGTCGGTTATGACCGGCAAGGCCCTGCCGGCGGGCGAGGGCGGCGTGTTGCTCACCAACGACCAGGAGATCCACGAGCGCGCCATCGTCTTCGGCCACTACGGGCGCATCAGTCAGTGCGAGTTGGAGGAGTACAAGTCCCTGGCCGGTCTGCCGCTCGGCGGATACAAGTATCGCCTGAACGGCTTCTGCGCCGCGATGGCCCTGGTGCAGGTTGAGAAGTACCCGGAGATACTCCCGGGCAAGGTCGCGGCGGCGAAGCTGTGGTGGGACCTGCTGGAGGACGTGCCGGGGATCGTCCCGCACCGGCCATCGTGGCCTGACTCGACTCTCGGCGGGTGGTATGCGCCTCACGGCCTCTACGACGTATCGGCGGCGCCTGGCAACCTTCCCCTGAAGGCCTTCGGCCGCGCGGTCCAGGCTGAGGGGACGACTTGCAGCCCCGGCGGGTACGGTGGCATGCACCTGCACCCGGCCTACCAGGACTACCGCATCTACCACGAGGAGAAGCCGACCATGATCGCTCGCTCGGAGCGAGACACCCGCCTGAAGAAGGGCGACTTGCCCGTCACCGAGGCCGGCCCGACCCGCACGTACAGCGTACCCCGCTTCGGCTACTGTGACGAGGAGTATATCACGCAGTGCGCGGACGCGTACCGCAAGGTGATGGAGCACGCGGACGAGGTGCCGATCGAGGAGGGCGACTATGACGAGGAGGGCCTCGCCCGCGAGCGCGAGTTCAGGGGGTAGTCGTTCTCTGCGTTCTCTGCGGTGAGGCGTGCCGTTGCCGTGTGCCGTTGTCGTAGCTGTCGTTGGCCGTAGTTCGCCGTCGTTAGCCGTAGTTGTCTGCCGTTCTTGCGGCTTCGTGCTCCGCGATCTTCTCCGCGGCGCGCTTGAACTGCACCTCGCAGAGCATCTCGTAGATGCCCCCGGCCGTCGCCAGCTCGGCGTGAGTGCCCCGCTCCACGATCTTCCCCTTGTCCAGCACAAGTATCAGGTCCGCGTTCATCACCGTTGACAGGCGGTGGGCGATGATGAAGGTGGTGCGGCCCTTCATCAGGTGTTCCAGGGCGTCCTGGATGAGCGCCTCGGACTCCGAGTCCAGGTCGGAGGTGGCCTCATCGAGGATGAGTATGCGCGGATTGCGCAGCAGCGCGCGCGCGATGGCGATGCGCTGGCGCTGGCCGCCCGACAGCCGCGTGCCCCGCTCGCCGACGCGCGTCTCATAGGAGTCGGGGAACTCGGTGATGAACTCGTGCGCGTTCGCCGCGATGGCGGCCTGCACCACCTCGCTGTCGCTGGCCTCGGGTCGGCCGTACTTGATGTTATCGCGCAGCGCGCCCTCGAACAGGAAGTTCTCCTGCATCACCATCCCGATCTGCTTGCGCAGGCTGGAGATCTGCACCTCTCGCAGATCAACGTCATCCACGAGCAACTGGCCCCTGGCGGGGTCGTAGAAGCGCGGGATGAGATGCACCAGCGTGGTCTTGCCGCTGCCGCTGCGCCCCACGAGCGCGGTGACCTGGCCCGGCTCGGCTACGAGGTTGATGTCCTCGAGCACATCCTCCGTGGGCTCGTAGCTGAAATCTACGTGCCTCAGCTCGACCTTGCCTTCGATGCGATCTAACACGACCGCGTCCTGGGGCTCCTGGATGCCTGGGGAGGTATCGAAGAGGTCGAATATGCGCTCGATCGCCGCCATCGCGTACTGGATCTGATCGTTCACCCTGACCAGAGCGATGATCGGGCTGTAAAGCATCGCCAGGTAGGCGTTGAACTGCATCAACTGCCCGAAGGTCATTCGCCCGCTCACCACCACCTCGCGGCCACCCAGGTAGAGCACCAGCACCGTCGCCAACCCGGTGAGCAGGGACGAGATCACCGACAGCAGCGTTCGGTAGCGTCCGGCCCTGATGCTCAGGTCAATGATGTCGCGCACCTCGTGCACGAAGCGCCGGACCTCGGAGCGCTCGCGCGTGAATGACTTGATCACCCTGATGCCCGAGATTGACTCATGCAGCCGCCCTGATATCTCCGAGTACTGCTCGCGCGCCTCGGTGTAGGCCTTGCGCATGTGCGGTCGCCACAGGAGGAAGTTCAAAACATAGACCGGCAAGATCCCGACGGCAATGAGCGCGAGCCGGTAGTTGATCCAGAAGATCAGGCCCAGTACGAAGATCACCGTCAGGCTGTTAGTTACGATGTCAACCAGGTTGCCGGTCAGGGTTTGCTGGACGGCATTCACATCATAGAGTATGCGCGTCATTATGCGCCCGGTTGAGTGCCTCTCGAAGTACCGGAGTGAAAGCCGCTGGAGGTGACGGTAGAGCTGCTGCCGAATATCGAACACGACGCGGTTGCCGATAATGACGAGCGTCATACTGCGCGTGTAGCCCACCATCGCGAGCGCCAGATGGATCGCCAGCAGGCTCCCGCAGACGACCCCCAACAGGTGCAGAGCCTCGGGTCGGGCGGCGTCTCTCGCGGCGGCGTCGAGCGTGTGGAACCGCGTGATAACGCTGTCCACCAGCAGGCGCGTGAAATACGGGGGCACCAGGCTGAGGCCGGTAGTCAAGAACACCAGCGCGATGGCGAAGATCAGCCCCGCGCGATAGCGGTGCGTGAACCGTAGGAGACGGAGGAACAGGGCCATGGTCGGGCGTCTTCTCCTGAAACCGTCGCGTAGGTCGAAGCTCCTGCTTCGACTGCTGTACGCGGGCATTATACCGCGCGCGCGGAAGTTGTCAAACCAGCACCGACTTCCGACTAACGGCTAACGGCCAAGACCGGCGAAGGAGTGGAGTCTGATGAAACACAGCATTGTCTACGTCGCAGTGGCAGGCTTGTTACTTGCGCTTGCGGGATGCACCCGCGAAGCCGTCGAGCAACCGGGGCCGGGCGGGGCGCCCGTGGCAACGGACGCAAAGGCCAAGGTGCGCTTCCTGGCGATGGAGTACGACACCAACACGCGGCCCTTTATGCAGAAGCTGGCGGAGAAGTTCGAGGCGGCGAATCCGGACATTGACCTCAACATCGAGGTCATTGACTGGGACGCGGGCTTCCAGAAGCTCTCGACGCTGGTGAACGCCGACAATGCGCCGGACCTGGCGAACATCGCCACCATCTGGCTGCCGGAGTTCGTCAGCCTCGACGTAGTGCAGCCGCTGGAGGAGTTCGTCAGCGACGAGATGCGCGAGCGCTTCATCCCCAAGACCCTGCGCGGCGCCTCGTACCAGGGGAAGCTCTACGGGCTGCCCATCGCTGTCTCCGCGCGGGCGCTCTACTGCAACAGCACGCTGCTGGCCGCCGCCGGCGAGCAGCCGCCCGCCACCTGGGATGACCTGCTGCGCGTCGCCCGCAAGTGCCATGATCCCGACAGCGGCATCTTCGGCTTCGGGGTGCAGGGCGCAAAGACCGAGACCGACGTGTACTGGTACTACTTCCTGTGGGCCAACGGCGGGCGCATCCTCAGTGAGGACAGGTCGAAGGCCACCTTCAACTCCCCCGAAGGCGTGGAGGCGCTTCAGTTCGTGGTGGACCTCATCCACAAGTACAAGGTCACCGAGCCCGACACCACCGCCTACGACCGAGAGGACCTCCAGCCCCTTTTCAAGGCCGGGAAGCTGGCGATGGTCATCACCGGGCCCTGGTTCTGGGGGATGCTGGAGAAGGATGTGCCTGACCTGGAATACGAGCTGGCGCCGATCCCCAGGCGCAAAGAGCAGGTGACGATGGCGGTCACCGACAATCTCGTTATGTTCAAGAGCTGCGAGAACAAGGAGGCGGCGTGGAAGTTCATTGAGTTCTTCTACGATCCGGAGCTGCGCCTGGAGTGGGCCGAGACCTTCGGGATGCTGCCGGAGTTGAAGGCCGTCGCCGAGAGCGAATACATCACGGGCAGCAAGCAGTGGAGCTTGCTGATGAGTCTTCTGCCGGATGGGCGGTTCGTGCCGCTGCATCCGCGCTGGACCACCATCGCCGAGGAGATCAAGGTGGCCCTGCAGGAGGCGCAACTGCAGAGCAAGCCGGTCAGGCAAGCGCTCGATGACGCGGCCGAGCGCGTGAACGCGATTCTCGCTGAGACGGAGGCGTTGCCCAGTGCGACACAGTAGCTTCCCTCAGCGGCTCGGAGAAGGACCCGATACGAGTGGCAGACAGATGACCTGGCTGCGGCTGGTACTCGTGAGTGCATTGCTGGCCTTCTGCGGCGGTTGGGTCGGGGCGCAGCGTGAACTGTCCGCGAACTACCTGATGGCCGGGCTGGCGCCGGGCATCGGCGCGCGCGCAGCCGCGATGGGTGACGCGCACATCGCGGTGGCAACGGACGCCACCGCTTTCTACTGGAACCCCGCCGGGCTGGCCGCGGGCGGGGACACGCAATGGCATGCGCTCTCCGCTCGCTTTGACGGCCATCACGTAGACCTTGGCCAAGTCCGTGACATGCTGGACATCGCGCGTGCGCACGAGGGGATGGGGATGGCCCACTGGAACTTGCTCCGCGAGGTGGTGGACGGACGGGTGGAGGCTGGCGGCGCGGCTTTCAGCGCGTATCGGAATGCGAGTTGGGCAGTCGGGGCGTTCTCGCAGGGATGGGCTACTATGGACGTGGTCGGACTGGAGCCTCACCGGGTGTTCGTCCTGGGCTACGGCATGGACGCCACCAACGTGGGCGTTGCCCACGGCGGCAGTCTCAGCGAGGAGCTTGACTGGGGCCTGCAAGTGGGCTGGCTGAAGGCGGGCCAAGCTCGCACCAAGGGCATTGTGTGGAGGCACCGCGACGAGGTCCGCACTACCGTCGCTCATCGCAGCAACCACACCACGAACTGGAGCGTGAGCGGAGGGGTGCGGTACCAGGCGAGCGAGAACGTGCACTGGGGCCTTGTGCTGCGGAATGTCAACGCGCCTCGCCTGGAGTTCACACTTGGCAATATCTTCGGCTACGACCCCTCAGTCCACTTGGGGTTTGCCGCGTACAACCCCGAGGAGCAGGTCCTCTTCGCGCTGGATGTGCACAACGTGTTCCAGGCGAACGACATGGAGCCGAAGTTGTGCGTGGGCCTCGAGAAACGCGTCGGCGCTCGCACGCTGTTGCGCTTTGGAGGCACTCGCAGTCGGCTCACGTGCGGAGTGGGCCTGGAGGCGGGCAACTGGCAGATAGACCTCGCATCAGGCAGCAATCCGGAGTCCCAGCTTGCGCTCAGCGGTGTGGTCGGCTTCTGATGCCACTCGCCAGCGCCGGGAGGCATACGAATCGGCGTTTCCTCTGCATCACATGAGGACATACACGGGATATGCCTATTGAGTATGCCCTTGATAGCCGAAGCGATATTCCTTATTATGGCCCCCGGAGGTGAGTGCACTGCGCACAACGGTTGACCTGCCCTCGGGACTGCTCGAGGAAGCCATGGAGTTGAGTGGTATAGGTACGAAGAAGGAGACGATCCTCACTGCGCTACGGGAATACGTGCGTCGGCGCCACACCGAGGCGATGATCGCTAGGCTGGGTACGTACAAGCTGGACATGACCCCGGAGCACCTGGAGAGGCTCAGGGCCGATGACTAGGCGCCTTGTTCTGGTGGACACGTCCGCTCTCGCGGAGGCGCTCAGGGAGGGGGGAGACGTCGTGGTCAGAGAGCGCGTGAGGGAACTGCTCGCCGCAACGCGCAATGAACGTGAGTACCAGCGTCTCGAGCGCGAGTTGGGGAGCAGGCATATCCTTGCGCCTCCCGATCATGTCTGGGAACGCGCCGCAAGGCTCGGCTACGAGTTGAGACAGCAGGGGCGCAAGGCACCTCTGGAAGCCTGTGTGACCGCCGTTGTCGCAATGCACAACAACGTCAAGCTGCTGCACCGGGATAGGCACTTCCCGGTCATAGCCACCATCTGCGACCTCGACGAGGAGTACGTAGGTCCGCCGGAGCCCGAAGCATAGCCGGAAGAGGGCCGTCCACTTGGCCGGGTCCGTGCGCCTCGGTGGCCGAGGCCTCGAACGGCCGAAGTTCAGCAGCGTTGCGGCAACGTCCAGAGATGCGTTAGTGCCCAGCCCATGAAGCGATCGCGGGTCAACCTGATAGCGGCCCTGTGCCTGGCGCCGAGTGCGGTGCTGTTCATCGGCGTGATCTTCTACCCCATCCTTCAGACGCTCTGGGCCTCGTTCTGCGAGGTGGACAGGAAGGGCCGGCCCGGCGCATTCGGCACCCTCGATAACTTCCGCGCCCTCGCCACCAGCAAGGTCTTCGTGGGAGACATCATCCCTCAGTCGCTCATCTGGACGGGCGTGGTGGTGGGAGGAACGCTGCTCATCTCGATGTTCGTGGCGCTGGCGCTGAACGAGCGGCTCCCGGCGCGCCGGCTGCTGCGGGGCATCGTGTTGCTGCCGTGGGCGACCTCGCTGGTGATCACGGCGGCGATATACAAGTGGCTGCTGCACCCCACCCAGGGGCCGATTAACGGGCTCCTCCAGTCGTGGGGCCTGATGGATGTGCCGCCGGCGTGGCTGGCGCGGCCCGACCTGGCGTTTGCCTCCATCATCGCCGTCGGCATCTGGGTCTCGATTCCTTTCACGTCCACGGTCCTGCTGGCTGGCCTCCAGGCGATTCCCGACGAGCTGTACGAGGCCGCGCTCATTGATGGCGCCTCGGCGTGGCAGAGGTTCCGGCTCGTGACCTTGCCCCTGCTCCGCCCGGTGATGCTGGTGGCGGTGCTCATCAACGTCATTCACGTCTTCAACTCCTTCCCGCTCATCTGGACGCTGACCGAGGGCGGCCCGGCCAACCAGACGCACATCCTCGTCACCTATCTCTATCGCACCGCCATCTGGCAGCGCGAGTACGGCCAGGGCTACGCGATGGCGGTCATCACCTTCGTGTTCCTGTTGGCCTTTGCGGTCGCGTACACCCGCTTCTTCGCGCGCGAGGAGGTCGAGGCCCCTTGACCTCTGTGCGCGGCGTCCGGTGGTTCTTCATCGTCGGGATGGTGCCGGTGATCGCCCTCATTCTGTTCCCGTATGCGATGATGCTGTCCGGTGCGCTCAAGGGGCCCGACGAGATCGTGGCGCGGGAGTTCACGCTGCTGCCCAGGCGTCCGCTGCCGGGCAACTTCATCGAGGTCTTCCGCGCGATGCCCCTGGCGCGCTTCTTCCTCAACAGCATAATCATCGCAGTTGGCGCGACGGTACTGAATCTGGCCTGTGCGGTGCCTGCCGCGTATGCCCTGGGGAGGCTGCGCTTTGGCGGGCGGGGGCCGGTGCTCTTCGTGATCCTGACCACGCAGATGTTCTCGCCCATCGTGCTCATCATTGCCCTGTTCTCGCAGTTCACTGCTTACGGCCTGCTGGAGGGCCCGCGCTGCTACGTGGCGCTGATCGTGGCGAACGCTGCCTGCTCGCTGGCGTTCAGCATCTGGCTGCTCACCGGCTACTTCTCGACGGTGCCCGCCGAGATTGAGGAGGCGGCGCTGATTGACGGCTGCACGCGCCTTCAGACGCTGAGCAAGGTGCTGTTGCCCATCTGCAAACCCGGCGTGGTCACCACGATCATCTTCGCCTTCATTGCTGCGTGGAACGAGTTCATCTTCGCGCTGACCTTCGTGCCCAGCGACGAGTTCCGGCCGCTGACGGTCGCGATTCCCAGCTTCATCGGCCAGTACGGGACGCAGTGGCAGTTCCTGATGGCCGCCGCGCTGCTGGCGACGATCCCCGTGGTTTTCCTTTTCCTGATGGTGGAGAAGCACCTCGTGCGGGGCTTGACGGCCGGCGCCATCAAATGACCCCCCGTGCGTGCGCGGTTGCTGTGGAGGGATTCCGTCGGCTGAGAGCGAATCTCCCGACGCCCACCCATTGCCTGTTTCGTTGATCCTCAAGGAGGACTCCTCATTGCCTGAGCAGCGTTCGTACGCCAAGTCGCTGGAGCTTTGGGGGCGCGCGGTGCAACTGATTTCGGGCGGATCGCAGACCGGCAGCAAGCGGGCAACCGCCTATGCGCTGGGGGCGTACCCTATCTACGCCGAGCGCGCCCAGGGCGCGCGCATCAAGGACGTGGATGGGAACTGGTACATTGACTACGTGCTGGCGCTGGGGCCGATCACCCTGGGCTACTGCTACCCGGCCGTGGACGAGGCCATCGCCGAGCAGCTTGGGAGGGGCATCATCTACGGGCTGATGAGTCCGCTCGAGGTCGAGGCAGCGGAGTTGATCTGCGAGACGGTGCCCTGCGCGGACATGGCGCGGTTCCTGAAGGGTGGCGCCGAGGTCACCACCGCTGCGGCGCGGATCGCGCGGGCCCACACGGGCAAGGAGCTGATCCTGAACTCCGGCTACCGAGGCTGGGCGGACACCTGGACGGCGGCGCTGGACGGGGAGAGGCGGCGAGGTGTGCCGGAGTGTCTGACCTCGGTGATCGAGAGCTTCCCGCGCGACGAC
>CBFDBV010000186.1:0-9004 GCA_965603135.1 uncultured bacterium | reverse complement strand
AGGCCCCGTCTCCGTTGTTGCAGTGCGGGCAGGTGACACCATCCGGCCAGCGAAGGTCTCTCACGAACTCAAGGGACACGTCAGGGTCAGAGAAATGCCGGATGGCTTCCATCAGCGTTTGCGGACTGTCGTTTCCCTTCTTCATAGTGAGTGCAGTATAGCACATTTCGCTGGGTGTGTCAAGTATATTATTGCCATCGGTAAAGCTGCAAGCTGTCAGAGTGCAACCCAACGATAACGCACTCACAACCTTTCGCGCTCAGCCCGGCGCGGGTGCGGTCGTGCGCTGCAACCGCAGCCGGACGCCGCCCTTCGAGGGCCACGAGTATCCGTCAAGCGTCACGGCGGACGCCCAGGGGCACTTCGCCATGCCCGGCACACCGAGCCGAGCCTGCATACTCATCGCCATTTCTGCCGACGACACCGAGGCCGCGGCCCTGCGGTGCCTGCCGATGGAGCAACCTGAGGTCGAGTTCCGCCTTGCTCCACCAGGCTCTGTCGTTGGCGTGGCCTATGACGCCGATGGCAAGCCAGTGGCCGGCATGAAGCTCGGCTGCCATCCCGTTGGCTTCAACCTGCCTCCCGGCGGGCGCTTCAGGACGGACTTCTCGACACGCACGGATGAGCGCGGCCGCTACCGGATCGAGGGCCTCATCGCCGGTTTCAGGTACAGCCTTCAGTACCTGCCGCCAGGCACGAGCTCCTTCAAGCACACGAAGTACTTCACCCCCGAGGGTGGGGAGATGCCCCACGTGATGGACATATACCTGGAGCAGTAGGCGCAGGAGGCGTGAGAGATGAGGACCAGACGGATGTGGCGGTTCTTGGCCATCACAGCAAGTGTATCTTGATGGCTGGTGGCATATCAGCTCTGCACAAGGGTGGAAGACGATCACGGTCCGGTTCGCTACACCGAGTTTGCCTCGTTCGCGGAGCAGACGTGCGCGCTTGAGCAGCATCTCAACGATCTGTTCGGTCCGATACCCTCTCGGACCTCACTCATCGCGGCCGTGGATGCCGAAGGCCTGGCGCTTGACTCCCCGGCCGGTTTGTGCTACGATTCGTGAAAACGTGCTACCAGGGCGTGGTCACGGATGAGTGAGTTGGAGCGCTTCGGCGTTTCGATGTCCCACGATCTGCTCAAGTCGCTGGACGATGCCGTCGCGGAGGCCGGCTATCCGAACCGCTCCGAGGCCCTGCGCGACATCGTGCGCGACTACCTGACCGCCAAGCGCTGGCAACTGCCCGATGGCGAGGTCGTGGGCACGGTGACGCTCGTCTACGATCATCACACGCACGACCTGCAAGAGACCCTCACCGAGATCCAGCACGACGCGCGCGGCATGGTGGTTTGCACCACCCACGTGCATCTCGACCATCACAACTGCATTGAGGTCATCGTCGTGCAGGGGCTCGCCCAGGACGTGCGGCGGACCGCCGACCGCCTCATCAGCACCCGCGGGGTCAAGCACGGCCAACTGAGCTGCACCGCGGCCCAGCCGTAGTGACGCTCTTTTTTTGGCAGGGCGTAACACGATTTTTAGAATCGTAGCATCAAACGGAGGGCAACACCTATGCGACGTGGCTTCACCCTCATTGAGCTGCTAGTTGTGATAGCAATCATTGCTATCTTGGCAGCCATCCTCTTTCCCGTCTTCGCGCGGGCGAGGGAGAAGGCCAGGGCCATCACCTGCCTGAGCAACATGAAGCAGCAGGGCCTCGCCTTCGATATGTACATCTCCGACTACGATGAGATCTACCCGCCGACGTACGAGTGGAAGACTCGGCTCGATCCGTATATGAAGAACCATGAGATGTGGAAGTGCCCGAGCCGCCGGGACCTGCCGTGGTACTACGGGCATGGCTACAACGCCGGGCTGTTCGACAGCGAGACCACCGACGGCAACGCATGCGCGGGCTTCGGCGGGAAGAGCCAGGCGGAGATCGCAAGCTCCAGCTACAAGATACTCACTGTCGAGTGGGACAAGTGCGTGTCCGGGCCGCCCAACGGCGATCAGGCGAACCATCGCGGGGCGCCCCCGTGCGACGGGCCCGTGCACTCGTGGGCGGTCTGCCGCATCCACAACGATGGCTCCAACGCCCTCTTCGGCGACGGGCACTGCAAGTGGATGAAGCCGGAGCAGTACCACAGCACCACCGACCACGTTGACCTTGACACTTGCACCGTCGTGCCCGCCGACGCCCAAGCCGTTCCCGAGGCCACCTGGCGCAAGTACTGGGATACGGAGTACGATGTCTGAGTCGAGTGAGGACGGCCGGCGGCGCGAGTCGCGACAGACCGTTGCGGCCGAGTTCGCCTGGGCTCGGGATCTGAGCCTGGGCGGGCTCTTCATCGCGCTGGGCGTCGTGGTGCCCATCATCTTCCACGCCGTAGGCGGCGGGAACCTGGGGCGCATGTTCCTGCCGATGTACCTCCCCGTGCTGGCGTGTGCGATGCTGGTCTCGCCGCTGGTGGCGTTCTGCGTGGGGCTGATCACGCCCGCGCTGTCATCGCTGCTGACCGGGATGCCGCCGGTGCTGCCAACGATGCCGATGATGATGCTCGAGCTGAGCCTGATGGGCCTGGCGGCCAGCCTGCTGCGTCGGAAGCTGAAGCTCAACGTCTTCGTCGCCATCGTGGCGACGTTGCTGCTGGGACGCATCGTCACGGGCCTGAGCGTGGCGGCGGCGCTGCTCCTGCTGCCGCGGGAGATGCTCGAGGCGTTCCCGGCCTTTCTGAGAGGTCCGCTGCCCTACGTCGCCGCAGCCACGGTCACGGCGATCCCTGGCCTTGTGGTCCTGCTCATCGTAGTCCCGGCGGTGGTCCTGGCGGTGGAAAGGACATCACTTATGCGCCCGTCGTAGGACCTATCGCTCTGTTCCGCTGGACCTTCCTCGTCGCGCGCGAGCGCAGGTCGCGAGCAGGGCACGCATCCTCTCTCGCCGACACCACCGGGGACTTGCTTCGTCCCCTCTCCCAAGCGACTTCCCGCCCAAGCGGGAAAATACCCGGGTAAGGCTGACACCCAGCTCGAAATAGGAAAAGATCAAAATGAGAGAAAGACCTATTCAATACTATCTGGCGAAACTGGAAGAGTACAGGAGTGAAGACCTGCATTTATCCAAGCCTGCTATGGCAAACGAATTAGGTATTCCTTTTGGAACCTACCGAAATTGGTATCGGGAAACTGAAACACGAACTAATCCTTCTTCCAAGTATCATAAATGGATAAAGAGATTTCTCGAAGCTCGGCATATTATCTCGGCCAATAGATGGATAGAGCAAGACGGACCAGACTTGCTGCATAGAATAGGCGTTAGCAGAGGCCAGACAGTAATGGACTTCGGGAGCGGAAATGGTGATTACAGTCTAATTCTCCGCCAGGTAGTCGGACAAGAAGGTAAAGTCTATGCCATAGATAAAAATAAAGACGTTTTGGCAGAATTGATGGGAAGAGCTTATGGAGAAGGTTTTGGGAATATAGAAGGCATTGTAGCTGAAGGAGGAGAAACCCCAACAACAATAGCCGTGCCGGATGAATCAATAGATGCGGGTTGGTTCTCTGATGTTTTGCATGATGGCTATTTCGAAGAAGATGAGCAGAAGCAGGAACTGTTACGGGATGTTCGCAGAGCCTTGAAAAAGCATGGGTTTCTAGCTGTTCATCCTGTGCATATGGAAAAAGAGAGGCTCAAGAGAGTAATCAAAGGCGCAGGATTTCATTTAGAAGAAGAGTATCAGGAAGTGCTTCTCTTTCACGGCAGCGAATTTCATGAAGGTCAGATATTCAAATACAAGAAGGATAGAAAATATGACACATGAAGCAGTTATCACTTCTCTTCTATTCGGCAGGATTGTGCTGACCAAGGGATGACTGCGGATATCCCATCTGGCCGGCGGAGGTGAACAGCTAACAGGCGGAGAAACGTCGCTGTGAAGCGATACGGCCCAACTTAGCCATCTGGGCGTCTTTCACCCAAAAGGTGAAACGAAATGACCGGTTTGGAGTTGGGATTTCACGGTTTATAGAGCACCCTATCTGTTACGGCCAGGGCGACGAGGCAGATTGCAGTTGGGATCGCCAGCGTCGAGCCGTTCCACGCTATGGCTCCAAGTAACGATCCCGCGCCAATCAGCAAGGCAAGTGCACTGAGCAGGTCAGCAAAGGCCATCGTCCCGGGCACTCCCGTTCGCTAGACTTCCATCAGCTTCTAATCTTCCTATCGCCCACGGCCACCCGCTCCCATAGCAGGAACTCGGCCAGTAGCACAGAAACCAACAGGGGCTCACACACCAACGCTCCCGGCTGGGTCCTGTCGCAGGCCCGCACCTGCCGGGGCAGGCGACCACGCGCAGTTGAACGCATGTAGGAAAATCCAGATGCTTGCAGATCTCCACGACCGATACGCGGACCTGAACTCGCCGCTGCATCGGGCTGATGCGCGGGTGAAAGTCGTCTGCGCGGCGGTGCTCATCGTGGCGGTGCTGGCCGTGCCCATCGCGGAGAACTGGCGGCTGGCGCTGCTGGCGGGTCTGATGGTGGTGCTCGCGGCGGCCTCACGCCTGCCCGCGAGCTGGATCGGGAAGCGCGTGCTCATACTGCTGCCCTTCCTCATCATCGCCGCCGTCCTGGTGCCGCTGGCGCCCGTGCTGAGCCCGGCCGACGCGCTGGCCGTCCCTCAGCTTGGTCTCACACTCTCGCGCATGGCGCTGAGCGCCTATGTCGCCATCAGCGGCAAGTGCCTGCTGGTGCTGCTTGCGGCCACGCTGCTGGTGGGCGCCACGCGCACGGTTGACCTGCTGCGCGCTGGACAGGCGCTGGGCCTGCCGCGCACGATCACCGCGCTGATGGGCTTCGCGGCGACGTATCTGACGGTGCTGTCGGAGGAGGCGGCCAGGATGCTGACCGCGCGCGACAGCCGCGGCAAGGTGCGCGGCCTGGTGCGTAACCTCGCGGTCGCGGGCAGCATGTTGCGGGCGTTGATGGTGCGCACCTTCGAGCGCGGCGAGCGGGTCGCCCTGGCGATGGTCTCGCGCGGATACAAGGGCCGGATGCCCGACCTGGAGCGGGCCGCCTTGCCGCTCAGGCAAGTCCTCCTCGGCATCACCTTCGTGATTCTGCTCGCGCTGCTTTACGGGTTTCCGCCGCTTTCGTAGGCACCCGCGGCAGTTGGGCCGTTGAGTCCGTAGTCCGATGTCCGTGGTCTGATGTCCGTGGTCTGATGTCCGATGAATGTCATAGAGATTGACGACCTGCACTTCACCTACCCGGATGGCACTCGGGCCCTGCGCGGAGTGTCGCTCTCGCTTCCCGAGGGGCGGAGCCTGGGGCTGATAGGTCCCAACGGCGCCGGTAAGTCCACGCTGCTGCTGCACCTGAACGGGATACTGAGCGGCACCGGCGCGGTGCGCTTCGAGGGCACGCCCATCGAGCGGTGCGATGCCGCCCACCTCCGCGCGGCGGTAGGGCTGGTCTTCGAGGACCCCGACGACCAGCTCTTTATGCCGACGGTGCTGGATGACGTGGCCTTCGGGCCGCTCAACCTGGGGCTGCCGGCCGAGCAGGCGCGCGAGCGCGCGCTGGAGGCGCTGGCGGCGGTGGACGCCGAGCACCTGCGAGCCCGGCCGCCGCATCACCTGTCCGCCGGGCAGAAGCGGCGCGTCGCGCTGGCGACGGTGCTCGCGATGCAGCCGAGGGTGCTGGTCGTTGATGAGCCGCTGGCGGCGCTCGACCCCGAGGGGCGCGAGGCGATAATGCACCTGCTCGGCAGCCTGGAGATGACCAAGATCGTCGCCAGCCACGACCTGGACATGATCCTGGCCTTGTGTGACGAGATGGCGCTGCTGGACGATGGCAAGATCTACGCGCAGGGCGATACGCGCGAGACGCTGAGCGATGAGAAGTTGCTGCGGGCGCACGGGCTGCGGGTGCCGCTCACCCTTATACGGCGGGCAATGGGCAATCGGCAATAGGCGAACGGCACAGGGCAACGGGGGAGGTCGTACCGAGAGCCGACAGAGATTGCAGTCGCCGTGGACAGCCAGCCCTCACGCGGCGCCCGGACCAGCCTCCGATCAAGGCGCCGGACTAAGAGCCTCCCACTCTCGTGCACTCACCCAGGCCACGTGGCGATCCGCGTAGGCCACGTTAAGCCCCGGTTCTCCGGGTATGACCATCAGCCACAACTTGGGATGGCGGAAGGCCGCAGTTTCGTGTCGGCCATGGGGCACAGTGCCATCGAAGAGCAGCGGGATCGCTGCCGGCTCATCTATCTCGTCCACGAGGGCCCCGCTGAGCGGCTCAGCCATCGCATAACTGGTTTGCAGCTCCCCGCCCGTTTCGGAGCCCGGCCGGTCATCGGCCGGGCACAGCAGCCGAGACGTTGTGCGGCCCGGAAGGTAGGGCTCAAGGCTCCGATGCCAGTCCTCCGCCCGGGGGAGTCGTCCATCGTAGTCGTACGTGTACATCAAGTGGATCAACGCGAGTTGGCGGAGGTTGAAGCGGCACACGGTGTTCTCTACCCCGCCCGCACGCTTGTGCAGGCGGTCGAGCGTCGGCTCAGTGAATGCCAGGATCCCGGCCACTGCGAAGACGAGAATCCCAGCGGCAGCGGCCCCGCGAACACCGTAGCGCGCCACCCACAGACCGCCGAGGACTGCGGCGAGCAGCGGCAACCCGAATGCGAGAAGGTAAAACACCCAGTCAGGCATCACAGCATACCAATTCACGAAGCCAACTGGGACCTTGTAGCGGACCCCCCACCGCTCAGTCATCCACTTGAGCACCAGCGGCATAAGCGCTAGCAGTATGAGGACGAAAGCGAGCAGCGAAAAGGAACGAGGAGGCCGTCCGCCTGCCGATAGCCGATTTCTGCCTGGTCTCATTACTCGCACACCTTGCGCACCTGGGCCGATGTCTACAGTGAGATCCAGATGGGGCTGGCCCAGGCCATCTCGCCGTCGGACTGCAAGACCCGCAGGTAGTAAAAGACGAACTTCGGGGCATCGGGGTCCACGGGCGTCAGAGCCAGCGGCTCCAGCGGCTCCTCGTCCGTCCAGTTGAGCTGCAACTCCGCCCCCTCGCCGCGCTGCTCAAAGGCCACCTCGTTGTTGCGGATGACCTCGACCTTGGCGATCTTCGCCTCGCCCGCCACGAAGGCCTCAATGTCGCGCCTCTCGGCCAGGTCGGGCTGCTCGGATAGCTCGAGCTCGCCGCCCATCGGCACCCCGGCCACCGAGAACAGAACGATGGTGCGCGCGCCCGTGGTGGCGTAGGTGCGGCGGTCGTACATCGCCTGGAAGATCGCCTCGCGCGTCAGGTCGCCGGCCCAGACGGCCATCAGGCCGTCGCGGTAGCGGAAGGGCTCCGCGCCGGTGGCGGTCGGATCGCCGGGATGGCCCAAGTGATCGTCGCCACCGCCGGTGAAGCCAAGCCGTCGGCCCATCGCCAGCGCGCGCTGGACGAATCCATCGGGGACCTCGCCGCTGTCGAGCGGCAGGTCGGCGAAGCCTGCGCGCGGGAGCTTGGGCGGACGCATCGGGAAGGGGTTGCCGTCCTGAGCCGAGCGCTCGGAGTTGCCCCAGACCGAGTAAATCTCCACCAGCCGCTCCTTCTCCGGGTCGTGGTCGCGGTAGTCGCAGAAGTTGCCCGTGCTGGCCGGGTGGTGCGGGATGACGATGGCGCGATGCTCCCCGAGCGCGGCGAAAAGCTCCGGCGGACGGGGGTAGAAATCGTCGCCTGAGCGGTACATCGGCTGGTCGTCCTCGGCGTAGTAGACGTTGCGGTCGCCATCGCCGTTCTTGCGCCACTTGGCCCACTCGTAGCCCAGCAGCGTCACGAAGCGCCCCGGCTCATTGTGCTCGGCGGTCAGGCGCTGCATCTCGACCCAGTCCTCATCGGTCGTCTCCCACTCGTGGTCGTGATCGCCCAGCGCGCCGAAGTCGAGCGCGTTGTCATCGCGCATACACTCGAAGTAACTCTCCACCGTGCCGATGCCGTCGGAGCGCTCGGTGTGCCCGTGAATGATGCCCCAGTAGAGCTGCGGCTCGTCGTACTTCGTCACCAGGATGGGATTGCTGAGGTACTTGATCTCCGAGATCGCGTCCGTGCAAATAATGCGAGCCAGGCCACGGCTGTGAGCCTTGAAGCCCTCCACCCGCGTCACCCCGCCGTCGGCTTTTCTCAACTCCGCCTGCTCGGGGCCGCTGACGATCTCATCCGTGATCTCGATGCCCAGCTCGCCCAGGTAGTCCGGGGCGACGTTGCCGTAACGGTCCTCGGACTTGATGGTGATGGCGAACTCCTTGCCGGCGCGAACCGAGGCGGGGGCGAAGACCCGAAGCCGATCCATCGGGCCGCCGATCACGTCGAGCGCAGGTGCGCCCTCGGCGCGGATGAACTGGTGCTCCTCGCCCTCGGCGGGCGGCGGCGCGACGAACACGTCGAAGGGCTTGTCGGGGCGGGAGAAGGTCTGCGGGGTGGAGCCATCGCCTCCGCCGGAGGTGTCGCCGAGCACTACGGTGATCTCGTCCGTCTCCGCCAGCGCCGCGCCGGTGACGGTCATATCAACAACGATGTCGCCCACCTGCTCGAAGGGCGGCGCCTCCACGCGCAGCTCAGCCTCGCCCGAGCAGGTGGCGGTTACGTGCTCGTCGGCGGCAGGATCATCGGCCTGCGGGCGGGTCCAGTCGCTCTTGTTGTCGCGGCCGCCGCCGAGGCGGAGTCTGACGACGCCGCCCTCGGGCAGCGAGGGCCCGGAGAAGGTCACGCGCCAAGTCCCACGCACACCAGCCCTCGCGTGACCCAACTCAATGCGGCAGCAGTTGAGCTTGTATGATTGCTGCGTCTCGGTACGCATGTCTGCTCCCACGTTTCCTTCCATGAACACGAACCGGTGCGGTTTCCTTCCGCGGGTGCGCGAGAAAACCTCTCACGTGGGGGCGCGACCGACCAGCTAGCCCGGCCTATTCACGAACGGCAGGGGGGGGGGGGGGGGGGGGGGG
>CBFDBV010000185.1:0-9034 GCA_965603135.1 uncultured bacterium | reverse complement strand
AGCCTCTCAATGTCCTGGGCGGAGGCGTCGGCCTCGCGCTCTACCGCGACGATTGCGCCCACCATCGGCATCATTCCTGAGTGTGGCGAGTAGCGAGTGGCGAGAAACAACAAACGACAATCGGGCGTAAGTCGTTACTCGTCACTCGCTACTGTCGTTTCTGTCGTACCTGCGCCCGAAGGGCGCTGCTAGTATTCGCAGTGAGCGGCCTTGGACCTGCAACGCCATCCCTCGCAGGTGCCCGCGTGGCGGGAAGCGAACTGTGCAATTGCACCGGCGGGCGGGATGGGTGCAGTGAACCCAACGGCTCGCCGGACAGTCCAAGATGACCGGGCCAGGTCCTGCCGCGCGCTGACAGGGAGGCACACACGTATGAAGTTGAGTCGAGCGTTCGCGTTGCTGATGGCGCTGCTGCCGGCCTCAGCGGGCATCTGCGCGATGGACACCTCGGTGCTGATGCAGTACGCCTTCGAGCCCGGGGTGGAGGTGCAATCTCATCTCAGCGCCAAGCTGCTGAGCCTCGAGATGGGCGGCGGGATGCCATTGGCAATCACGGCCAGCGCTGAGGTGGACGTCGCCACGAAGATCCTGAAGGTGGACGCCGAGGGCACCGCGACGGTTCAGCTCAGCTTCGGCACGCTCACCTCAGAGCTGCTGGGGGAGACAGAGGAGAAGGACGACCTGGAGCCGATGACCTTCAAGATAGACAAGTACGGCCGCACTGTTGCGGTGGAGGGGCAGAGCGCGGCGCAGTTCGACCTGCTGAGCGGCGGTGGCCTGCCGGTGCACCTGATGGCTGCGCTCACCACCACTGTGGAGCTCTCGGAGCAGGGCGTAGCCCCGGGCGAGACCTGGACCGTCCAGGGCGGCACTCAGATGCCTGGCCTGGGCGAGGTGACGCTCGAGGTCAGCTCGCACCTGGATAGCCTCGATGCGGACGAGGCGGTCATCGCGACCGTGATGCAAAGCGACCTGCCTGACTTCACGACCGACAACCCCATCCAGGAGGGCGAGATGGAGATCAAGCAGGCGCGCCTGACGATTGACCCGATGACGCGCACGGTCAGCCTGGCCTCGGGGCTGGTGGAGACGGCCGACGCGAAGGTGACGATCACTTGCACCGCCAACATGGGGGGCATGGCGGAGTTCCCGCTCACCCTCGCCACCAGCTTCGAGCTGAAGCCTCTGGGCGGCGAGCAGGAGGCGCGCGGCGCCTCCGGCGCTGCAACCGTGGCGAGCACCCCAGGCCTTCGGCAGCCAGCACCGCCCGCCGGGCAGGGCGGCCCGACCGCCCCTTACCAGCGCGTGATGCAGAGCATTACCGCGTACCTCGGCACGCTCATGGGCAATGTTCTGGGCTGGCGGCACAGACTGTGAACGGCAGTTGCGAGTGGCGAGCAACGGCAAAGGGCTAACGGCCGTCATTCGTCAGGCGTCAATCGTCATCCGTGGTTGACGGTTGACGGTTGACCGTTGACGGATGTCGGTGGCGAGGTAGATATGATGAGGAACGCCGCAGCAGTGCGTTCCGTTACGCTCGTCGGCTGCCTGTGCGTGATGACGCTGGCGGCCCGCACGGCCTCACGCGCGGATGACCCCAGGGGTGACGCCGTGGTGACCATCAAGACCGGCGCTATGACCGTGGACCTCTCCGAGAGAGCCGCCTGGACGATCCAGCGCATCGTCTACAAGGGCACGGAAGTCGGCACGAAGACCGGCGCTTACGGGGCGGTCGTCAGCATCCCGGCCATCGGCGGCTGGGTCGGCACGGGGCACACTGAGGGGGGGATCGAGCAGATCCAGGAGATCGCCCTGGTGGTGGATGGCGAGCCCGCCGAACTCACCGACGGCGCCAGCTACTCCTGCGAGCGCGCCATCCTGACCAAGCGCTCGATGCTGGACAAGATCCAACTCGAGGCGACCTTGACCTTCGAGAACCAGCGCATCACCGAGCATCACGTGCTCACCGCAACCGAGGACGTGGTCGTCTCGCGCGTCTACGCCTTTATGCACTGCGTCAGCAACGCGACCCGGCAGTGGATCGCGCACCTCTACGATGGGCGCGAGAAGAGCGGGGAGTTCGCCGACAGCAAGGACCTCAACTGGCACACCGGCTGGGAGTGGACCGCGTCCTATGACCCTATCTCAGGCAAAGGCTTCCTGCTCCGCCTCCTGAAGCTGCCCGAGGGGAGCCCGCCCGCGGAAGAGGACGAGCAGCCGACCGAAGAGGGAGGTGAGCCGCGCACGGGCGTCGAGGTTCACACCGGCTACTGGGACCACGAGCGCTATCACAAGCTCTACGTGCAACTGGTGACGGGCGACACCATCAAGGAGGGCACCGTGCTCGACTGCGAGTGCGTGGTCACCTGCTTCGATGCGGTCTCCGGGGCCTGGAAGGAGCGCGCCAGGCAGGTGGCGACGGAGCTGGTTGCCGAATGAAGATAGCCGCCGCGGCGGACCTCCATTACAGCGAGCTTAACGCCGGCCGGCTGCGCGCGCTGGCCGACAGCATGTGCGGCTCGGGCGCGGATGTGCTGGTCGTGGCCGGTGATGCTGCGGCCGGTGGCGCCGAGGAGTTGAGCGCGGCACTCTCGCTCTTCGAGGCTTTCGAGGGCCCGCGTCTCCTGGTCGCCGGCAATCACGACCTCTGGCTCGAGAGCCCTCCCTTTCACACCTGGCGGCGCTACGATGAGACCTTGCCGGCCCTCGCCGCCGAGCACGGCTTTCACTACCTCGATCATGGCCCCTTTGTGCTGGACGATGTCGCCTTCATCGGCTGCATGGGCTGGTACGACTACCGCTTCCGCCAGCTTGAGTCTCCTGCTGACGACATCCGGGTCACGCCGGTGAAGGTCGCTTACGGCACTGATGCGACGGTCTCATTCACGCCGGTGCTGGGCGGGCACGAGATGAGCTGGGAGGAGATGACGGAGCACGACTACGCGCCCAAGGGGCTGGTCTGGCAGACCGACGGGCCGCCGCAGGTGGCGGTCTGGAACGATGGCATACACATTGACTGGGGCCGGCCGGATCCGGCGATGGCCGAGCACTTCGCGGGGCAACTTCGCGCTCAGGCGCAGGAGGTGGCCGGCAGCGCCTCACAGGTGGTGGCGGTGACGCACTTCGTCCCGTTCGAGGAGATGGCGGGCGGCCCGTTTGACGATGTGAAGATGGCTTTCGGGCGAGCGTACACGGGCAGCCCGTTGATCGGCGAAGTGCTGCGGGACGTTGACAACCTCGCCCTGGTGATCTTCGGCCATCGTCACCATCAGGAGGTCAAGGAGCTTGACGACCTCGTCGTGGCCGACGCCAGCATCGCCAACCCCGACGAGGGCCCCCTGCTGCTGACGTTGCCCTGACCGATTGCCCCGCCGCCTGTGTGCGCCCTCGGGTCGGTCCGCTCACCCCTGACTTGCCGGGATCGCTGCGTCGCCGATCTCCGCCGGACCGGGCGCCGTCGCGCTCGGCACCAGCGTCCCCGTGGAGATCTTCTCCTCGACCTGCGCCAGCATCAGGGTCCCGATGTCGTCGTAGACCACCTTGAGCACCTCGCCGGTCTCCGGGTCCGTGATCTCCTGCTTCTTGCGCTTGATCAGGAACACATCGCCCACCTGCACGCCGTCGCGCAGACCGCGGTTTATCATAACGGTCCCGCCCTCGACCGACACTACCAGCCCGGGCGTGAGTTCGGGTTCCTTGACGTAGCTCGCCAGGCTGAGCTGGTCGAGTTGCCCCGAGAGGGCCACGGCGATGCCGCGCGCGGCCTGACGCGCGGCCTTCCCCAGGATGGACTCCTGGAACTGCTCGCTGCCGATGTCCAGCCCGGCCAGGCCTCCCTTGAATATCGTCGCCCCGTACTTCTTTGCGCTGCCCCCTCCCTGGGCCGGACCCAGCAGCTCGGAGGTCGTCGTATCCACCAGCCGACCGTCATACACCGCCGTGGCCTTCCAGCGCTCGCCGCCCACCCCGATCTTGAAGGGCAGCATTACCGCGTCGTGCTCGACGTCGAAGCGCGTGACGCTGCCCATCACCAGCAGCCCCGCGCCCAGGATCTGACCGACCTGGGCCGCGGTCGCCGGGTCAACCCTCCCGCTGGTGCCCAGGTCCTGCTCCGCGAGCACTTCGTGCAGCCGCTCGCGCTCGACCATGCGGAAGTTCTGCTTCTGCTGAGCGACGATTATCAACTCGCTGGCGATCATATCAGATATGCCGGTCCCGGCGCTCCACTGGGCGCCGCCGTACCACCAGCCCCAGTCGCCCTCGATCGCGCCGTCCTCGAACGGCATCACCGCGATGATCGGGCGCTGCTCCGGCGGCAGGTAGGTCGGGGGTTGCGCCGTCGCGGTCGTCGGCTGGTCTTCCGCGTAGCTCAGCCCCGCCGCCAGCACCATGCAGATCAACATCACGCCACTGACTCTCACCTTCATCTCTTCATCTCCCTTCATACGTGCCTCAGGCCGGTTACTCGCGCAAGCGGGCTCCGCACTTGCGGCAGAACTTGTCCTCGGGCTGAGCCACCGCGCCGCACTTGGGACAGACCAGCGGCTTCGCGCTCAGGTCGTACCCGCACTGCGGGCAGAACTTGTCTCCGATGGTGATCGCCGCCCCGCAACCCGGGCAGGTTATCGGAAGAGCGCTCAGGATCGCACTTGCGGCCTGCGCCACCGCGCGCCGAGTTGCGTCGCCCAGGGCCGTCCTGTCGAACTGCGCGGCGTCGAAGGTGATGCCCACGTAGCCATCTCTGACTACCGCCTTTGTTGCCTCGCCCTTTGCCTCAGTGGTCGAAAGCACGGCGCCGGTCTGCACGTCAATGACCTTGATGAGGATAGTCGCGCGGACCGCCTCAAAGGCCACCACGCCACCGGCCTCGGGCACGAACGGCGCCGAGCCCCGCTCCCGGACGGTGAACTCCTCAATGCGGCCGGTCACCACGTAGTCGGCCTTGGCCGAGGCGCCGACCTCCTGCGCCTTGCCCTCCTCGTCGAAGAGCCCGGTTTGCTCGGGGCCTTCCTGTTCAGCAAGTTGAGCGATGACCGCGGGGTCCACAAGCTCCAGGCGGCCGGTCTTCGCCAGCTCATCGCCGATCATGCCCGGAATCTGGGCGGCGGGGTCCCAGTCAGCCTGCGAGTACTGCGACAGGTCATCGAAGGGCAGCACGGCCACTCGCGGTGTTGCAGCCCGAGAGGGTGCCGGCACCGGCTGGGTTTCTTCCGCGGCCGGCTCCTGGATGGGTGGGGAGAGAAACTTGTTCACCAGCGCCAGGAGGGCGGGCGCGACTGCTTCGGCCGCGTCGCGCAGGGCGTCCGTTGCCGCCTCGCTCTCCGTGGCATTCGTCGCCCGGGCCGTCGTACTCGCCGAGCCGATGGCTTGCGCCTGCTCTGCGACGGCTGCCGCCTGGACCTCGATCCGCGCATTGCAGACAACGGCGGCCGTGGCCGCAGGCAGGTATCGCTCGCTGGTGGCCTTCCCGACGATCAGGATATGTGCTCCGTGTTCCTTCGCGAGGCTCTGCGCGGCAGCTCCGGTCGGATCAGCGATGATCTCGTCCATCTCCGCCGCGTACCTTGCCGCGGCGTACTCGGCCTGATCCACGACCTGGTAGCTTGCCTCGGTGAACGCGCGGACCAGCTCGGTCTCCGCCGTCGCCTCCGCCATCTTCAGGTCGGCGTAGTACTCCGGCACCA
Organism: uncultured bacterium; assembly: GCA_965603135.1. Lineage (GTDB taxonomy): Bacteria > Armatimonadota > Zipacnadia > Zipacnadales > UBA5352 > CBFDBV01. The sequence continues at coordinate 3,350 of CBFDBV010000185.1, read as the reverse complement.
CGATCAGCAGCCTGACCTCAGAGAGAGGCGGGATCCCTTCCGGCTGGCCCTGAGCAGGGATCGCCCCCACCGACACCAGGATTGCACACATTACGCTGGCGGCCAGTATCCGCGATCGCATCCAGCACCCTCCCTGCTCTTGACGTCCCCCGCCGCGTTTACTATCCATTGTCGTAGTAGACGGTCAAGGACGCTCCCCGGTTCGCCCTCTTGTCGGCCCATTATTGCCAAGGTGCGTCCCGCAGTCAAGCTGCCGTAGCGCAAGATGGAGCGTACCGGTGCCGTCGTTGCCAGTCATTCGCCGCCTCTTGCCGTCGTTAGCTGCCGTTGGCCGCCGACCATCACTGTCTCGGCCCCGTAGGCGTACACGGAGGTCACCTTCCCCTGGGCATCGCGCCGCACCACCGCCACCTCCGCCTCCGTCTCCAGGTCGCCGACCTTCACTCGCTCCGCCTCGCCCAGGCGCCAGGCCACCAGGGCGCTCCCCTCATCCCAGCTCAGGCGCACTCCGCTGCCGCCCTCGCCCTCCACTAACGCCGCCTGGGCCGCCGATCGTTCCTCGCCGTCACGGTAGACGCTGAGCACCGAGATGAAGGTGGTCTCCGCCGACTTGCTCACCGTGTCCGCGGTGAAGTGGTACTGATCCGGCGAATCCTCCCGCTCCGGCGCGATGGGGAAGCCCTCCATCTGCGAGAGCTTCAGTCCTCTCGGCGCCAGCAGCTCCGCGCGCAGCCGCGCCTCGCCCTGGGTGATGGTGACGGCTTGCGCGGCCTCGTCGAGCGCCATCTTGCTCTTGGCGTGGAGCAGCCACTGGTAGCTCGATTCGCCTGCGCTGGCGAGTTCGTCGCAGATGACGAAGCAGTTCGGCCGGATGAACAGCACGCGCCGCAGGAACCTCTTCAGCCGCCCGCCGTAGGCCTCGGCGGCATCGCCGACCGCATAGCAGTAGTCGTCCTGATCGTCTAACGCGGCGATCTTCCCGCGCGAGGTCAGGCTCCGCTTGACCTGCCCCTCGCCATCCACCAGGACGGAGTTATGCGCCTTGGTCTCCCAGGTCCAGCCCGCGTGGTGGGGCGAGCCGTAGCGTTGGTAGTAGCCCGAGCTTATCGCCAGCGCCTCCTCGAAGGCGCCGATGGCGATGGCGTTCTGCGAGGCGTGGCTGTGACTGTATGACCCGTAGGGGCTGGAGCGCATGAGCAAGTACACATCCTCGGAGGGCCGTGCCAGGTCGGAGTGTATCGCCACCTCGCCGATGTAGGGGAAGCACCGCGCCTGGGGAATGTCCGACGGCGCCTTCGCCTCGAGCGACGCATCGTAGGCGTAGAACTGTCCTACCCCCGTCCCCGGCCCGGCCCCAAGCTGCTCCGCGTACCAGCGCCAGTAGCCGTTGCGGTACAGAGTTGACAACCGGTAGAGCAGGTAGCCGAAGCTGCGGCTGGTCGTGCTCTCATGCCCGTCGCCGAAGGGCCGCATCTTCCCGCCCACCGGCACCGCGTACAGCCCGAACCAGCCCGTGTTCTGCAGGAAGGGCAGGTCCTTGTAGGGCACCCCCAGCCGATCCAGCTCCATCACCACCGGCAGCAGCATCCCGATGTACGCCGACCAGTAGCCCGGCCCCTCCGCCCAGCCGCCGTCCGGGTTCCCCCACACCGGGTACACCGACCACATCAGCCGCAGCGTGTACTCCAGCCAGTCTTTCGCCTCCGGTATCTCGTGGGCGAAGATGATCGAGTCCTCGACCACGAACCCGATCATCCGTCCCGGGTGGCTGGAGTGCGGTCGGCTGTCGAAGGGCATCCGCCGGTGCAGCTCGTGCATCTGCTCGACGCGCCGGCCCAGCACCTTGCGGCACAACTCCCGCTCCTCATCGGTCAGCGTGTCGTAGATCCAGTCATAGGTGCGCGGGCCACGCATGCCGAGGTCCATCGCCGCCTCGTCGTTGTTTCGCACGCTCGTCGGCCCCTCCGGGTCCCAGCTCATGAAGTGCAGCAGCCGCCGCCTCGCTTCCTGCCCGAAGCGCTCGTCGCCGGTCAGGATGTACGCCTTCGCGCAGACCGCCATCCCACCGGTGAACGGCCGCATGGTGCGGAACGATTCCAGATAGGCCTTGCTGCGCTCCTGGCCGCCCTTGGGCAGGTATTGCGGCTCCGGGTACAGCTCCTCGCCCAGCTTCTTCTCCGCCGAACGAATGACCGGCGCCGCCAGCTTCGCGTACTCCTCGTCGTTCTTGACCTTATCGCGCAGGGCCTCCAGTTCGTCCTTGCGAAAGTACACCCGTGGGTGAGTGTCCGGGATACGGGCCATCACCTGCTCGATGTGCGGCAGGGGGAATGCTTGCGCGTCCTCCGGAATCTCGAAGCTGCGCGCCCGGCTGAAGACCGAGCCCACCTCGGTGTCGAAGCCGTAGCGCCACGCCCACTTCCCCGGCTTGAGCGGCTCGTGCGGCGTGTACACGGTCATCTCCCAGTCCTCGACCGTAACCGCCTCGGCTCCCTCGAAGTCAGCATCCGGCGCGAATTGCACTACGTAGCGCTCGATGCCTTTGCTTGGCAGCCAGACGAAGGGCGGAGGACTGACTGCGGTCACCTCGCCGTCGGCGGGCTCGTATTGAACTTCTCTATCCTGGGGCTCTCGGTCGAGCTTCCGCCCAGCCATCTTGCGTACCTCCTCGGGGGCCGCTTCGCGCAGGTGCAGCTCATCCCACCAGACGGTTCCCGTGCGCCAGAAGTTGAACATCTCCGCCGCGACCCCAAGCGCACCCTCGGGAGCCACCACGACCTCCTCGAACTCGCGCCACGCCTCCGATGGTGTCAGTTGAACGCGCGTGTCGCTGATGAAGTCCCACTTGTCGGGCGCGGCCAGCCAGGTGATGCGCACCGTGGCCCCCTCCCCCGACCGCTTGATGCCCTCGGTGCGGTAGCGCCCGCTGACCATCAGCCACTTGCGTCCCTCCAGCGGCATCGTCTGCACCCAGCATCCCCGGTCCTTTTCGGTGGGGCATCTTATCCCCGCCGCGCCGTCGCGCTCCTGGCCGGCGTCCGCCTCGTAGAGCGCCTCCCCGTTGGTCTTGAAGCTGCCGAACCGCCACCCCTCGGGTGTCTTCGCGTCCTCGGCAGGCTCTAACGTGGGGTTCTTCAGCATCTCCTCCTGGCCCAGCACGCTGGGGACCGTCGCGAGAAGAAAGACTGTCACTGCCGCGCAGCACAAGGCTCTCACGTTCCTACCTCCGTCTCCCTCGGCTCTGTGTACGCGCTGCCATTTCTTCCCTGGAACTCTCATCCCCTGCGCTCGGGGGACAAGTTGCCGATGCCCTGCCGTTGTTGTTTGCCGCTCATCTACACAGGTTGTTG
>CBFDBV010000184.1:0-9064 GCA_965603135.1 uncultured bacterium | reverse complement strand
CTCGGAGGCGGTGTCTGCACCGCTCAGCACCGGCATCCGCACGGTGGGCTGCGGGCTTGCCTCCTCCTTGACGTCAAAGAGCACGAAGCTGGGGGCGGCCGCGCCGCTGCCGGTGAAGTTGGCGAGGTGGGCCTTCCAGTCCCAGTCGGTGAGCAGGTCCACGCCCGGGTTGGCGGCCTTGATCTCGCACGCGCATGGACCGTTGATGAAAGCGACGAGGTCGGCCAGGTTCTCTGCCGTGATCCCCCTCCCCACGAAGGGCGGCAGGACGTACCCTCGGCCGAAAACGCCGAACACCATCGTGCCAGTGAGGTCCTTCAGATCGTCCTCGACCTGGAGCGACTGCTGCACGAGCCATCGCTCGCGCGCGTCATCGCGAGCCACCTCCAGGACGCCGACCTCGAGGTTCTCCTCCCCGGCCCGCCCGACGATCTCGCTCACGGCGCTCCTGGCCGCCGAGTTCTGTCCTGCGTCCCGCCCGAGAAGGGTCAACAGCACGCCCTGCTTGCCGTCGCTGAGCTGCTGGGCGAGCGCGCTGCGCTTGGGTGAGCTGACCATCTTGCGCACTGTGTCCACGTCGAGGCGACCCGCAAAGACCTCCCTGCCGCGCGGCGAGGTGACCACGTGCAGCGGCAGCGTGTCAGACTTGTGCCGGGCCCACACCCGGCGGTGCCCGTAAGGAGCTGTCGAGTCGAGGCTGCTGACGTCCACGCTGGCGAAGCCGAGGTTCGCGTGGCCTTCGGTGCCGCGCGCAACGCGCTCAAGGTACTCGTTCGCCTCCGCATCCGCGGCAGCTTCCTCGCCACGGTGCAGGTAATGCACCTGGTAGGGATCGCGCACCCAGTTCTGTATTGTGTACTCGTAGACCGGGGTATCGCAGGCCCACGCCACGGCGCCGCCCGCCACCACGACCAGGACAAGGCGCGCAGACCGGACGAGGTCCGTGATGACGGCAGTGCGTTTGCGTTCGGTCACCTCGCCGAAGCTCCCTGGCCGCCGGCTGATCGCAGGCGGCATCTAGATGTGGTCTCAAAGGCCCCGCGGACGGCATTGGCGGGCTGGAAGCCCGCCCTACGGGTAGTTCTGAAACGCGCTCTATTCCTCATGGACCTCGATTGCGCTGATGACCGGCACGGTGGTCGGCGTCTCCTCCTGGGCCCGCGAAACCAGCTCAACGCTCAGCGTGTCGCTGGCCTCAATACCCTCGAATTCCTTGACCAGGGCGGTGTTGCCGGCGGCGGCCTCCTGGACGACATCGAGGCCCTCCAGCACCACCCGGTCCTGGAGCTTGACGTCGAAGACGCGCTGGCCGGGCTTTGCGTCATCCAGTTCTATGAAGTACAGACGCACGGTGTAAGGCTGGAGTTCGGCCTCGGCTGGCTCGTCGAGCGAGACATAGCTGAACGTGTCGCAGCGACTGAAGCCGTAGCAGCCCGGGTACCTCAGCTCGACGGTCTCAGGCCCGATTCCGGTTCGGTTCCTGCCCAGGATGTTGGCTCTCAGCGAGTCCTTGTTCAAGCCAACTTCGGTCAGCACCTGCCAGGGGACCGCCATCTCGAGCGTCCAGGCTTCGGGCGTGGCGGTGACCTCGCTGAGCCACTCGCCGTTCCAGTCCTTGTGTATGCGGTCGCGCCTCGCGTAAGTGCAGTTCGCGTCGTAGCGCGCGCCCGATGCCGAGACGCCCAGGTGCAGGTAGAGCTTGCGGGGCCCATCGGTGAGGAAGATCTGCCAGGAGTCATCGCCCCAGACAGACGCGTCCTCGCCGGTGGTGTCGGCTTTCCACGGGACGGGTGCCCCATCCTGGACGGCCGCCTTACACTCAAAGGCCAGGTAGAGATTGTCGGCGTCGGTGCGCAGGTAGGCGGAGATGCGCGGGTCCTGGTTGCGCTTCCCGTCGGCGACCGGAAGCGGGTAGCGGCCATCCCAGCAGGCGTCATCGAGCGCTCCGTCAATCTCGGGAGCCTGCTCGCAGAGGGGCGCCACGACCGGCTTGCCCACGACCAGGTCCAGAGTCGCGCTGCGCAGCCCCGTTATCCCGGAGGCGTACAGCCAGGGCTTCTCCGAGCCGTGGACTTCGAGGTCGTCGGCGTTGCGCCGGTAGTAGCCGAGGTCGTGGGTGTACTCCGTCACCATCGGGACCGGAACCGCACGTGAGTAGATGGGGCGCGGGAAGCCCAGCCACATCTTGCCGTCCCCGTCGCGCCGGTCGCCGGTGGCGCCGAGGTTGACCCTGAGCTGGCGAATGTGCGTGCCGGCACCGGTGGACACGGAGAAGACACCCCAGTCTTCGCCTCGCGCCGGAGCCGGCGCAAGGGCGACGGAGGTCTGATAGTTGTACGCGCAGGTGCAGGCGCTGTCGGCGTTCGGCGCGAGCACCAGGCCGTTGGCGGCGATGAGGTTGATGTAACAGCCGGGCCGCACGCCGCCGAAGTTGTGAGTGCCCGTGTCGCCTGTCAGGTCGCAGAAGCCGAAGGCGCCCGAGCGGAAGAAGAGCAGGTTCGGTGACCCGGAGACACCACCGCAGCCATAGGCCCGGTAGAAGCTCCAGGCAATCGGGTCGCCGGTCAGCGGATGCTCTCGGTTCCGATGCTCACCTGTGTTCAGGTCAAGGGCGTAGGGCTGGGTGTAGATGGTGTCGCCGCAGATGACCGGCGGCAGGCGCGTGCTCAAGTTACGGGTCCAGAGCACCTTGCCATCACCGCCCGCGTATGCCGTGAAATCCCGGCTGCTGAATGCCAGCAGTACGCCGGGGGCCAGGGACAGATGCGTACGTCCGACCAGCTCCTCGGCGGTCTCCCAGACAGTCTCGCCCGTGGCGAGATCAAGCGCGACGAGCTTGGATTTCTCGACGGCCTCCTCGCCGCGCCGCGCCATCTTGTCAAGCTGTGCCTTGCTGGTCTTGTCAATCAAGAAGACGACCCCGTCGCCCATGGCGATGGCGTTGGGCGAGATGCTCTGGTCGGCGGTGTACAGCCATCGCAGGCTACCGTCATCCTTGTCGATGGCGAAAACGTACTCGGAGGCGCTGGCCGTTCCCACGCTTCCAAGCACGCTGTCCTCTCCCACCGAGAAGTAGCTCCACGAGAGCTTCTCGGCGACCTCCGGCGGGAGGAGGTCATCCGGCTGCTCGGTGGCCTGTCCGGCCCGCTGGGGATCCAGTATGAAGGTGGCCCAGGCGTTGGTGAGGCGGTGACTGTCGGCGTTGGCGAACTTGTGGGTCCTGGCGGCGCGCTTCTCGCCGTCATCGGAGCAGTCCAGGGTCGCACCGAAGGCGAAGTCCGCGGGCCTGCCGCCTGCCAGCTTCTCGACCTCCGCCCATGGAACGAGCACGGTGGTCTCGCTGCCCTTGTCCCTGAGCGTGCCGCTGACCGTCAGTGCCGGCTGTGCAGCGCCCGCGCCCGGCTTGTATGACGCCGTCGGCTCCTCGTTGGTGGCAGGCACCACGAAGACCTGGAAGGTAGCCGGGCCGTAGAGCGCGCCCCGCTGCCCCGCAGGGCCGAAGTCGAGGAACAGCTCCCAGCAGTCGCCCACCGTGGGGTTGTCCTGACGGTGCAGGTTGGTGACGTTGTCGTCCACGGTGACCAGCGCGATCTGCAACCCCGCATCCGTGCTCTCGACGGTGATCGTACCGGCGGGCTTCTCGTCCATCGGTAGCTCGAAGCTCTGCGGCTGGTCGAGGACGAAGCGCGCGGAGCGAATCGGCAGGCGATAGAGCTGGCGGATCATCCCGGTCGCAGCATCCAGGCGGAAGCACACGCTGCCGGTCGCAGCGTAGACGCTGTCACCGTCCGCCGCGAGATTGCCACCCACCGAGGATACACGCATGCGCCCGACGCTGGGGATGTCCTGCATCCATAACTCCCGGCCGTTGTACGCGTCCACGGCGATGATGTTATGCTGGCCGCCGATGAACAGGCGACCATTGACAGCCAGGGGCGCAGAGGGGCGCCAGTGCCGGCTTATCATCAGCTCCGGTCCGGGGCCGCCGAACCACAACAGCCTGAGCGGCCACTTGACCAACTCGTCGGTGGAGCAGCCGGACTTGCCCGGGTCGCCGTACTGATGCGTCCACTCGCCCGCGCCGGGCAGCGCCCCGCGCACTACCTGCACCGCGGCCTCCGAGGTGGTGATCTCTGCCGGCGGCACTTTAGCGGCCTTAAGCGCAGGCTCAGCGGTCTCCGGAGAGACCAGGTAGGCGATGCCGCCACAGGGGCCCAAGGTGCGATAGAGTTCGGCCGCCGACGCCTCGCTCAACTCCCCTGTCAGCTCGGGGCCGACCACGATGAGGTTCGCGAAGTAATCAGGATACGGCACCTTGTCCAGCGCCGCCTGATGAACCGTCACGCGTACGCCGTAGAGACCGGCGGCATCGAGGGCCTTTCGCGCGGCAGCCACCTTGCCAGCGTCGGGCTCAAGGCAGTAAATGTCCAGGTCGGAGCGCTTCGCCAGCTCATAGGCAAGGCGCCCATCGCCGGCGCCGAAGTCAAGGCAGTAGCCCTCGGTGACGCCGGTATCCTGGAGCACGCGCTCAGCCAGGGCCGCGCAGGTTGCGCCCAGCTCGTCGTCAGGATAGGGCGAATCGTCAACCGCCGGCGAGATGGTCGGCGGATCCGCGACTTCCTCGGAGCCGAAGCAGACGATCTGCCCCGTGCTGGTGCTGACCAGCAGGGCCCCGTCGCTGGCGGCGAGACCGCGCGCCTGACCGTCTACGCTCCCCTGCCAGAGGACGGCGCCGTCAGCGGCGGCGAGGGCGGTGGCCGTGCCGACGCCGCCCACCAGCACCGTGTCGCCGGCGACTATCAGGGAGTACGCGCGCTCGTGCGGGGTCTCCCATTTCACGCAGTCCGCAGGCTTCTTGCCCGCCTGTATCGCCTGGAAATCGTACGCCGTGACATTTCCGCTGCCGGAGGCGTAGAGGGTGTCCGCAGTGAGAGCGAGGCGATGCTTGCCGTTCATCCTGAGCCCGGCATCACCGGTCGCGCAATCCCAGGCCATCAGTCCATCGCCCCTGGCCGGTGGCGCCTCGCCCAGCCTCACGTCAATGTCCGGGCCTCCAGGATGGCAGCCGCAGAAGAACAGGTCGCCGGCCGCGCACACCCAGGAGCCGCCCTGGCGCAGGTGGGAGGTAGGCCAAGCGGGCCGGTAGTAGAGGAAGCGCCCGGTGGCGCGGTCGAAAGCACCGGGCAAGCTGCGGCCGGTCGGCACCAGGAGCGTGTCCCCGGAGGCGACGATGTGCCCCTGCGGCGCGACGCCGCTGAAGCCCTCGGCGGTCGGGTGGGGCAGCTTCATATACATACTGCCGCTGGAATCGTTCTTCCAGAGCACGCTCCCATCCTCAACGCGCAGGGCATAGACGTAGACGCCCTCGGCCGGCCACATGCCAGCCGTGAGGTACACGATGTCGTCCACCACGATGACGCCGCTGCGCAGCGGCCAGCGGGAGATCATGTGCTCGTTGCCCAGGACTCTGTCGTCCCGCGGGCCACCGTAGAACTGCCAGAGTAACATGCCGTTGTCGGCTGACAGGCAGTAGAGCCAGCCGTCATCGGAACCGACCAGCAGGCGCCCGTCGTGGAGCATGGGCGCGAAGCGTACCGGGGCGTCCGTGAAGAAGCTCCACTGCTCCTCGCCGGTGGCCCGGTCCACCGCGTAGACCTTGTGATCGGCTGACGAGCCGAAGTACACCTTCCCGTTCGACGAGGCGACCTGGTAGGCGTAGTCGAAGGGCATACGGTGCATCTCTTTGCCGGGCTCGGGCCAGGCGGGGTGGGGCGGATGCTTCGCCACGTAGGTCCACTGGAGGTTCAGGGGGGTCGCGATCTGCTCGGAAATGACGCCGCTGCGGGCGGGGTCGTGGCGGAAGGTGGGCCAGTCGTCGGCGAGCGCGAGGGCGGGCGCAAGTGCGATCGTGATGAGCGCGAGCAAGGTCACCGTCGCCTTGAGGGGATGTCTCATGAGAGTGCTCCTCTCTACTTGCTTGCAGTCGAAGTGATTCTAACCCGTGGCGCAGGCGGCGTCAACTCAGGTCGGCGCAGAAACGACAGCAACGACAGTTGCGAGTAGCGAGAAACAGCAAACGACAACAGCCGTGGGCCGTCACTCGCAACCCGAAACTCGCAACTGCAGGGGACGCTGGCACGTCATTCGGCCAGGCTGAGGGCCATGACGGTGCCGTCGGCGGTGCCCGCGACAATGAGCTGCGCGTCGCCCGTGCAGGCGACGAGCACGCCGTTCACCTGAGCGGTCAGAGGGTAGCGCCCGCGCGTCGCCAGCGATCCGTCGAGGACGTGAACCATGCCATCGCGACAGCCCGCGGCGAGAAGCGTGGCGTTGTCCATCGCCACGACCGCGAGCTCCAAAGGCGCTGAGCCCAGGTCCTGCTGCGCGAGCGTCTCCCCCTCAGGCCCCAGCAGGTAGACGAACTCGGTGTCGGAGGCCACGGCCACCTCCAGGCCGGCGCTCGACGCGACATCCGCGACCTTGAGGTCGCGGAACACGTAGCCGTAGTTGGGGAACTGCCACAGCACCTCCCTGCCGGAGTGCCCGCACTTGAAGGCCCCCGTGGCCGAGCCGTTGAGCAGCTCCGGCTTGCCGTCGCCGTCGAGGTCGGCCACGGCCATCTGCACGTCACCCAGCTCGGAGTTGAGCGAGGCGGCCAGCTTGCCGGTCCTGATGTCATACACGCGCAGCTTGCCGTAGCGATTGCCCACCGCCACCTCTTCGATGCCGTCGCCGTCCATGTCCACCGCCTGGAACTCCGTGGTCCCGTGGTTGGTCTCGCCATCTATCCACTGCTGCTCGAAGTTGTGATCTATGAGCTGGGTGAAGCCGTCCACGGTACCCAGAACCGCCTCCCAGTCGCCGTCGCCATCGAAGTCGCGCACCAGGACATCGTCCAGGCGCGGCTCGTGGATCGTGGTGCGCGACACGCGGTAGTAGGTCTCAATCTCGTGGTCGTGCAGCAGGCTGCCGTCGGTGTCCAGCACATACAGCCGCTTGCTCTTCCCCCCGCAGAAGACCTCGAGCTGCCCATCGCCGTCTATGTCCCAGGCGCAGGCGGCGTACAGCTCGTCGGTGCCGTCGAACTCCCAGAGGACCTTGCCGCTCGCGTCAATGCAGGTCAGGTAGCGCCCACGGATCGCCAGGACCTCATCGGCGCCGTCGCCGTCGAGGTCGGCGGGCACCATCTCGAGGACGGCCTGAGGCACTTCCTGATGGTAGATCGGCTCCACGGTCCACTGTTCGGTCAGACCCTCAGCCTTGCGCTCGCTCACTCCGGCTGGTGTGCCGACCTGCGCCGTCTCGCCCAGTTGCGCAAGCTTCGAGCGCCACGCGCCCCGCAGCGGGGCAAGGGCCTCCTCGGGTAGGTCGAGTTCGCGCCGCCCCTCGACGGTCTGCTCGACGCCGGCGAGTTGGATGGTGCTGGCTGCATCCGCCTCAACGACGCAGCCACCATTTTGCAGATCCAACTCCACATCCACCGGTGCGCTCGCCTTCAGTACTGAGCCAAGGCGCGTTGCATCGCACAGGATGATGGCATCGCCGCCGAGGAACGCGAGTGCGGCGTCAGTCAGCAGCTCCTCTGGGAGGCTCATGGCTCGCCGGAGCCACGCCACTCTCGCAGTCAGGTCGTACTCCGTGTCTGCCGAGCCCGCGCGCGGGTCGAGCAGCAGCATGGCCTCGGGACGCCCGTCACGCATCAACAGGGCCGCTTCATCGGCCAAGCGCCTGATGTCCCAGTCGGCGGCCTCCGCGCTGTTCGTGTTGTAGAAGAGCGTCTGATTGCTGATGGTCTCATCGGTTGCCAGCGTTGCCGCGAACTTCTGATGCGCGTAACGGATGGGCAGGCGGCTGTGATTGAAGCGGGTGCTGAACTCCAGGCGGCTGTGACCGTCGCCCTTAAGGTAGAACACTCTGGCTGGCTGCTCTTCCACCAGGCCCTCAGGCAGCTCGGGCGCAGTCTCCGCCTCCACGCCGGCGGCGACCTCGCCGTCCGCGGTGATGAACTCCACGCGGTCGAGCATGACCCCGGGCCCCTCGCGCAGCGTCACCGTCACCACGTGCAGGCCGTCGGTCTCGACCTTGGCGGTGGGCATCCCGCCCTGCTTGGGGTTGACGCCGCTGTCGTAGGGCCGGCCGAACTCCTCCAGCGGCAGGTGGCAGGCGACCGGGTCGCCGCCGTCTATGCTCACCCAGAAGCTGTCAGCGCCGCCGTTGAGGCCGTAGCCGATAGCGTTGAGGGCGTAGGTGCCCGCGGCCAGCTCGACCGGGAAGTCCAGCCGGCTGAAGCGGTCGTCGAACTTGACCGCGGCCTGGACTTCCGGAGCGGGGGTCTTCACCACGGTCAGGCCGTGCTTGCCCGGCGTTCCCCCGGCGAGCCGCGTCAGGCTGAAGCTACGCTGGCCGTCACCGCCCCGCTCGCCGCGGTCCAGCATCTTCCAGATGCACTCGCACTTGAACTGCCCGGGCTCGACCCCGGTCACGTGGTCCACCACGCAGACCGGCCCGCCCTTGAGCCAGAAGATGTTGCGCAGCCAGTTGGCGCCGATGTAGTCGTAGACCGCGGTCTGCGCCATCGCGGCGGTAGGCAGGTCGGCCAGGTGCTCCAGGGCCGCGCAGGTGGGCTCGTACTCGGCGCAGCGCCCGTCCTTCGTCAGGCTGAGCATATTGTGGTCGGTGGTGTTGCGCACCAGGTAGTCGCCGTCAATGAGCCAGTCCTCGCCATCGGCGTAGAACTTGGTGATGGCGTTGCCGTCGTACTGGAGATGGTGGCCACGCGAGTAGCCGTCCAGCAGGAAGAACTGGCCGCCAGGGTCAAGGTTCTCGCGGAAGCTGATCTTATCGAAGGCTCTCCCAAGCGGGACGTTGGGCGGCGGTTGCCATTTGCCGGCGCTCCATTGGTAGAGCGCCTCGGTGAGCGGGAAGGTCCTTACGCCCGCGAGGTCTTCCCAGGCCTCGGGCTTGAGGTCGGGCTCGTAAGGGTTCTGCCAGGGCCTTCCCTGACGGCCGGTGACCTGCTGGAGCCACCAGAGCATGTTGGCGTCCTTGTAGTACCAGACCGCCC
>CBFDBV010000183.1:0-9175 GCA_965603135.1 uncultured bacterium | reverse complement strand
GCCTCCGCCGCCCAGGCCAGGAAGTCGTCCGCGTAGGCGGGATAGGCGGTGTTGATGATGACGGGCACCGAGGGCGCGAGATCGAGCAGCTCGTGCAGGGCGCTGAGCCCGTCGCGCTCGGGCATAGCAATGTCCAGGACCACGACCTCCGGCGGCTGGTCGCGGACAGCCTGAACCGCGGCTTCCGTGCTCTCCGCGAGGCGCACCTGGTAGCCGGCGCGCTCCAGTCGGTGCTTGTACATCTCGCGCTGGTTCGCCTCGTCATCCACTAACAGAATCGGCGGGCGATGCTTCTGGTCAATCTCGCGTTGCTCCGGGTAGGCAGACATTGCAGGTCACCTCACATAGCGCCGGGCGCCGGTGTCGTCGTCCGCGGTCTCGTCGGGCGATGCTGGGCCGTGGTTAGCGGGAAGAGGATGGTGAAGCTGGTGCCCTCGCCCGGGGTGCTGTCAACCTCGATGGTGCAACCGTGTGACTGGGCGATGTTCCAGACGACGGCGAGGCCCAGGCCGCTTCCGCTGGGGCCGGTGGTGAAGAACGCGTCGAATATCCTGGGCGTGATCTCCTGGGGCATACCGATGCCGGTGTCGGCCATCCTCAGCCAGACATGGCGGTCGTGGGCGCCGGCTGCGACGGTCAGGGTGCCCCCCTCGGGCATAGCGTTCAGAGCGTTGTCCACGAGGTTCAGCAGGCAGCGGCGAAGCTGGGACGGATCGCCGCGAATTTGGGGCAGATCGGGGGCGAGGTCAAGTTCCAGGCGCACCTTGCGCTCCGCTAGCTCGTTTTGCTGGGCGGCCAGGGCGTCGCTTATCAGGCGACCGAGGTCTGTTGCCCGCATCTCCGGGCGACGGCCGGCCAGCGGCTCCAGCAGCACCGAGAGGATCTGCTCCAGGTCGGAGGTCTCCTCGGCGATGATGGCGGCGACGCGGCCGACCGCGTCGGGGTCGTCGGGCTCCTCGGTCAGCGCCCGGGCCCAGCCGCCGATGGTGACCAGCGGGTTGCGCAGGTCGTGAGCTATGCGCGCGGACATCTCACCGAGAGCCGCGAGCTGCTTGGCCCTGACCAGCTCGTCGTGGGTTCGCTTGAGCGTGGCGTAGGCGCGGGAGAGTTCCCGCTCGCGCGCCTCGATCTCGTGATAGGCCTGCGCGTTCTCGATGGCGATGCCGGCGTGCTGAGCGAACAGGGCAAGCAGGCGGATGTGCCCGTGAGTGATGGGCGCGCCTGAGTAGAGGTTATCGGCCATTATCACCCCGCAGGCCTGGTCGGAGACGAGCATCGGCACCACCACGAACTCGCTGGCGCCTATGAGCCGGTGAAGCTCGTCGCTCACCCGCTCATCGTGCTCAGCGTCATCAACCTTGATGGGGCGCCGCTGAAGGGCGGCCAGCGCCGGCAGTTCGTCCGCGTCGGCTTCCAGGGAGAAGCGCATCCTGGACACCACGTCCTGGAGCGGACGGTCGTCGCTCTCCGCCCAGCGGTCGTAGGCGGCCGTGAAGTCCTCGAGTGTGCGTGGCTGAGAGCTGACCTCCGCCCAGATTCTGTGCGCCTCCGCCGCTGAGGAGGGCCCGAGCGCCATCCGGCCCTCCAGCCCCTCGCCGGCGGGGTCCGTCAGGAGCATCCAGGCGCGGTTGAAGCCCAGGCCCCCGCTGCCGGCGGTGGCGCAGGTGAGGGTGGCGAAGAGCACGCGCTCGATCTTGGTCTCCTGGCGCAGCACGCGGATCATATCGTGCAGCAAGGTCAGCTCCGCCACGCGCCGGCCGGTGTCGGGAACAGCGTCCGCCAGGAGAATGATGACCTGCCGGCCGCCGATGGTCGCGGGCCCGCTGCGCAGGTCGAGCACGCGGTGAGGCTGAGCGGCGGTGTAGACGCGCACGCCCTGGACTTCGGCGCGCGTGCCCACCTCCAGCACCTGATCGAGGGCGGGCTTGATGCCCTCGAAGAGTTCCTCGGGCAGCGCCCGCTCGATAGCTATGCCAGCCTCGGCGGCCTCCGAGGCGCCGATCGCGTCCCAGAAGAGCGCGTTGGCCTCGACCAGGCGCAGATCGCGGTCAGCGATGAGCACAGCCGCCGGTATCTCTTGCACCGAGCAGGTGGGTGCTTGGCCAACGTCAGCCGTTGTCAACTCAGCCAGCTACCTCCTCGAGCGGAATCTCGGTGTCGTCCGCGATGGCCTCGCGCAGGAACTGCGCGGCATCCTCGGGGGAGACGGGATTGATGTAAAAGCCTGTGCCCCACTCAAAGCCGGCGATGCGGGTGACGCGGGGCATTATCTCGATGTGCCAGTGGTAGTCGAGAGGGAGGGTACTCCAGTAGTCGGGCTTGCCGGGCCGCGGGAGCGAGTTCGGGGCGGTGCTGATGACGTAGTTGTACGGCGGATCGCCGAGCGCCGGGCGCAGATAGTGCAGGCAGAGATAGAGCACCTCGGCCAGGGCGGCGCGGCGCACATCGTCCAGCAGGCCGAAGTGATGTTGATGCTGCCTGGGGTAGATCGCCAGCTCAAACGGAAAGCGGGATGCAAACGGACAGATAGCGACGAAGTGCTCGGTGTCCAGCACGACGCGCTCGCCCAGCGCGCGTTCCTGACTCACCAGATCGCAGAAGATGCAGCGCTCCTTCTCCTGGTAGTAGCTCTTGGCAACCGAGAGCTTGTTCTTGGAGTGCTTGGGCGTGATGGGGACGGCGATGAGCTGGGAGTGCGGATGACTGAGCGAGGCCCCCGCGCGCTGGCCGTAGTTGCGAAAGATCACCACGTAGCGGAACCTCGGGTCCTGATAGAGGTCAGTGAGCCGCTCCTGGTAGGCGAGCAGCACGCGCTCGATGCGTTCGGGCGGGCCGTCGGCCATCTGCCAGTCGTGGTCCGGCGATTCCACGATCACCTCGTGGGCGCCGACGCCGTTGAGCACGTCGAACATCCCCAGGCCCTCGCGCTTGACCTCACCTTCGACCTTGAGCGCCGGGTACTTGTTGGGCACCACGCGCACCTGCCACCCGGGGGTGTCCGGCGGGCTGCCATCGGGTCTGAGGGCCCAGATCTCGGGAGGCGTCTTGTCCTCGCTCCCCTCGCACAATGGGCAGGCGGCGCCGCCGGGCGAGGGTTCCGGTGACGCAAAGTCGCTGGGCCTCTGGCCGCGCTCGGCGGCGATGATGACCCAGCGGTCCAGCAGGGGGTCTTTGCGCAACTCCGACAAGGCGAACCCTCCCTGTTACGCACCTCCCTGTACGCAACGTTATATCGGCAGGAAGAGCGAGAACTTGAGGGCTTTGCAGCAGGTCGGGCTTTCCAGCCCGACTCTGACGACAGCAACGGGAGAGGGCAAACGGGAAGAGGGGCCGAGGCAGGGCGGCGGTTCACTCAGGGGATGCCGTCGTAGACGCTCTGTTCCGGGTCGGGCGTCGCCACGCGCGAGCCCTTCAGGTGCAGGGACCAGCTTCCCGCCCAGCCACCGTGGACGCGCGGCGGCTCGCCCCGGTCCAGCAGGCCCCAGAAGCAGTCATGGGCCCGTCCCAGGGCCGTGCTGTACGTCATCCCCAGGCGTGGCCCCGCCTGGGCGGGGTCGTCAGGTCTGACGCGCAGCGTCTCCGGGTGAATGTCGTAAAGGCGGTTCACCCAGTAGCAGATGATGTACAGCTTCTTCGGCGCCCACGGCTCCAGGCCGACCTCGGCAAGCTCGGGGAACTTGTCCGGGTCGCCTGCCGAGTCGAAGGCGGCAATCACCGAGCGCGCGGTCTCGCCGATGCCGTGAGCGTAGTAGCCCTCCTGCGCGATGGGCCCCTCGGCGATGAGCACCTGGGGCCTGAGCGCGCGGATCATCGCCACCAGCCGCATCTCCACCGGCTCCAGCCCGCCGTGGGCCTGATAGCGCTGCGCGACCTTGTGCGGATGGTCGCGCTCGTTCCAGATGAACTCGGTGAAGCTGTGCACCACGGCCACGCCCAGGGTCATCGCCGCCGCGGCCACCTTCTTGGGATGGTAGTAGCCGCCCATCTCGAACTCCTGCCGCCCGCCCATCATCATCGCGTACGCGGTGTCGAACTCCTCGCTCAGATAGGCCAGGGGCGACCCGTTGATGTGATGGTCGTGCGGGCAGGCGTAGAGCAGTCCCATGTCGCGGCCCGAGTCGCGCTGCGAGTGCCACGTGCTTCCGCCGTCGTCGGTGGCGATGATCGTGTTGCGGTCAGCGACCAGCCAGCCATGGCTGTCGTCCGCGAAGGTGAGGCCGCGCAGCCAGGCCGGGACGCCGGTCTTCACCAGGCGCCACGTTTGCTGGCCCGGCGGGCAGTTCAGCAGCGCGACGGGCGAGACGGCCCAGGCGGTGCCGTCCGAGCTGAGCGTCACGTCGCTGAAACAGGCGAGGTCGAGCACGCTCTCGGGGAGGCCCACCTCGTCGGGCGTCCAACTCTCGCCCCCGTCCTCGGTGCGCAGAATGTTGCCCCAGTCGCCGACAACCCAGCCGTCGTGCTCATCGGTGAAGACGATCGCATTGTATGACGCGGGCCAGCCGTGCGTGCGGCGACCAACGGGAGCCTGCTGGCGCGACCAGGTCTCGCCGCCGTCGTCGGTCCGCAAGATAGTCTCATCGAAGCCGACGGCCCAGCCGCGGCGCTCGTCGAGGAAGTGCACGTCATAGAGCCAGGCGTGGGAGCTGACGTGGCGCGCTTGCTCCCAACTCTTGCCGCCGTCGGTGGTGCGCAGCATGGTGCCGTACTCGCCCACCGCCCAGCCGGCGTTGTCGTCCACGAAGAAGACGGAGCTGAGCCAGGCGGCCTCGGCCTCGAGCTGCGGCCGCCAGGTCTTCCCGCCGTCATCGGTGGCCAGGATGATCCCCATGCCGCCGAAGAGCGCGACCATCGAGTCGCGCGGCCAGCCTCCCACCGCCCAGCCGTGGCTCTCGTCCGCGAAGAAGACGTCCTCGAGGATGAAGTCGGTGCCCGAGTGCTGCTCGTGCCAGGTAGCGCCGCCATCGTCGGTGTGCAGGATGGCGCCGATGCCGCCGACCGCCCAACCGCGCCGTGAGTCCACGAAGCAGACGCTTGAGAGGCGATCGCTGCGGTGATCGCGCTCGGCGGGCGGGCCGACCTCTGCCGGGCGCGCGACGGCCTGGCCCGGGCGCTTGGGGCTCGATCGCAGCTCGACCGCGGCCGGGTCAATCTGCATCCCGGCGAAGCACACGGGGTTGCGCAGGGGCCGGGCGGAGACTTGTCGCGCCCAGTCGGGATGAGGCGGCGGGATGAAGGTCGGCGACCAGAGGAGGTGCTGCTCCCTGCCCTGCATCACCCTCGTTGACCGGCAGCGATGGAGGTTGAGGCCCCAGGCTCCGGACACCTTGGCCTCGGTGCAGAGCACGTCGAAGGGGATCGCCAGCTCCACGGTCCAGGAGTCCTCGTGCCTGGCGACCCGGGCCCTGGAGCCGGACTGCCACGCCGGGTGCGGCGCGACGTTGCACATCCCGAAGCGGTCGTAGTGGCGCTCCAGCAGGTCGCCCTGGGAGTTGACCAGGAAGTCGAAGTACCCACCGTGATGGCGGTCGGCGAAGTCCAGGTTGGGCGCGAGCAGCACCTCGACGTAGTCGCCCCAGTCGAGGCCGTAGGCCTCGCGCCGGTCGAGGTAGTTGCTGCGGCGGTTGGTCTCGCCGTACTCCTCGATCTCCTCCTCGCGGGTGACGACCTTCAGCCGCGAGAGGTCCTTCTCCTGGCAGTCGAACCGGACGAAGAGGTGGCGGTCATCGTGAGCCACGCGCGCCCGCACGCCCTCCACCTGCTTGCCGGAGCGGTACTCGAAGAAGCCCTCGATGAGGGGCGCGCCCGCCCACTCGTCCCGGGTGGGGAACTCGCGCTTGCTTTGCGAGGGCGGAAGGGCGTGCGCCGACATCTGCGGGACCCAGCCCCTGGGGGGCAGCTTCACGCCGGACGCGAGGTCGTAAGTGACGAAGACGGTCTCGGTGCCGCGTGTCACGTGGGTGCGATCGGCGCCGGCGCGCCTGAGGCGCATGAAGTCCAGGCCCCAGGTGGCGCCCTCGCTGACCACCGGCATCAGCGAGCGCAGCGGAAGGCGGACCTCGGCCTGCCAGGAGTCCGCGCCGACGGTGGTCTCGACCTCGGCCCCCGACGGCCATGCCGGGCAGAAGGTGCCGCTCTCCCACGGGTCATAGAAGACGTCCAGCACCGCGCCCAGCGGGTTGACCGCGACGAAGTAGAACGCGCCCTCCAGGTAGATGCGGTTGGGCTCGCGCGGCTTCAGGTGAGGCAGGGCCTCGTGGGGGTCGGGAACGTGGCTGAGCGGCACCAGGTGGCTTGTGTCCTTGCCGGCGTCCACGGCGGTCAGGAAGATGACCACGCAATCATCCAGCAGGACGGAGGACCGAAGCGGCTCCAGGCCATCGGCCCACTCAATGAGCTTGTTCAGGCCGCCGCCCATGTGCTTCTTATTGAGCGCGACCTGGTCGCCCTCCCAGTAGGCTTTCTCCTTCGGGGACATGGGGTGCTCGGGATCAACGGTCGCCACAAGGGCCTGGGGCTGAGGCTCGTCGCAGGTGATGGTGAGGTGGAGGGCGTACCTGTCGGCGCTGAGCTCGAGGTGGGTGGCCTGCGGCGCCGGCTCGCCGGTCTCAGTCGCGAAGTCTGCTACCGTGGCGGCATTGCCTGCTGAGACGCGCACAAGTTCGCCCTGGGGCAGGGGCTGATTCTGAAACTTGAGCGCGCGCGGCGGCATCAGGTCCCACTCGTGCGCCTGGCGGAGTTGCTGCAATTGCTCCGGCGTGATGGCGAGCAGCTCCGCGAACCTGTTGCCCGTGCAGTACGTGCTGCACAGGCGCACCCGGGCGACATCTGCGAAGGACAGACCCCATTCCCGCTCGATTCTCTCCTGTGTCTGCACCGCAGCACCTCCCTGGGCTGAGGCTGGTTGGGAGCAGATCAGCGGGAGCATCAGGACAACGAGAAGCGCCAGCCCTGTCCGTGCCTGCACGGCCCCGCCTCCTCTGCGAACTCGACGCGCCTCGTCCGCTCAGGGCCCGAGCAGCCGGTCGTGCAGCTCGATGACCTGCTGAACATCGCCGAGCGTCGCGGAGAGATGGAAGGTGATGTTGCCGATGGGCCCGTCCTCGCGGGGGTAGAAGATCATGTAGTTGAAGCCGCTCTGACCGGGGGCCAGGCTGATGTGATCCAGCGAGGGGAACTGATAGACGCAGCCGAAGGTCTCGCCGCTCGCGTCGTCCTGGACCGCCAGCCAGGTCGCGGTCAACTGGTCCGCGGTGACGGTGCGGCGGCCCTTGCGCCAGGCTATGCCTTTGATGCCCTCGGCGGTCGGATAGAGCGTGCGCTCCTCCCGGCCGTCCGCGCCGATGCGCGACATCAGGTAGAAGGCGTTGGTCACCGGGCCGGCGTCGCCGGTCTCGATGGCCACGGTCAGGTGGTTGTTGCCCTCGTTGAGCGTGTAGGTCATCGCGACCGCATGGCCGTCCCTGGTCTGCGACTTGAGCCGGGCCCAGACGCTCTCCCCGCACTGCGACATCTCGTCCAGCTCCCAGCCGCCGAAGCCGTACCAGACCAGGCCGAAGGGGTACTCGCTGGGCACCAGGTGGTCGGTGTACGTCTCGCGCAGGACCAGGTCGTGCACCACGCCGTTGTTCTCGATGATGGTGGTCAGGATGTTGCTGTTCTCCAGGCACAGGAGAGGCATAGGCTCGGGGATCATGGTGGCGTGGGTCTTGTACTTCTCGGTCTTGTGATAGATGACGGTGCCACAGGCGAGGCGGAGGGGGAAGCTGTGTGTGAAGGGCTTGTCGCGCAGGGTGCCGGCGATGGTCAGAGTGCCCTCGCCGACGCGCGGGGTGTCATCGTCGGCGGCGAAGGTGAACTCGACGGTCTGCTCCTGGCCATCGCGTAGCGCGCGCAGGCTGGTCTCGGCGGGCTGGGCCGAGAAACCGTCGGGCAACTCAACGGCAGCCCGAAGATCGGAGGCCATCACCGTGTTCACCTTGACGCTCACGGGCAGCACCGGTGGCAGGTCGCCCAGCGGGAAGATGGTGCGGTCGTTGGCGACCTCAATGATGATGTCACGGACCACGTGCAGCTCGACGGGCGGGGACACAACCTCCTGGTCACCCTCGAGCCGCGCGATAACGTTCATCTGGTAGAAGTCCGGCTCCAGGCCCTCGGGGACGCGTATCTCGAAATACGCCTCGGTCCTCTGCCCCGGGTGGAGGTCGAAGCCCTGCGGCTCGCCGACGAACTCGAGGCCCGCCTCCAGGCCCGGCGCCAACGTGCCCCGGAGCTGCTGACCGGAGGTGTTGACGATCGTGCCCGCAAGCGTGAAGGAGGCGTCCGCTGAGATCTGCTCACGATCAGTGGCGATGCCAAGCACCGCCGAACGCGCGCCCTCGGCCAGGAGCCCCACCGCCGCGAAGTCCACCAGCTCCGGTACCGTGAAGGCCGCCCAGGTTGCGCCGTTCTCTTCCACGACCTTCAGCGGCAGCACAGTCGGCAGCGCGGCACGGCTGCCACCGGCGCGGCGCGTGACCGGCAGCAGCCACGCCAGGTGGGGCCGCGTGCCCTCATCCAGCCGCACGCGCACCTGCAGATTGCGGAGCACCTGATGGAACTCCCTCGGCGGGACCGACTTGAAGTCACGCTCCGGGTTGATGAGGCGGTTGGCGAAGCCGATCCAGTACGAATCAGCGGCGCGGAAGCTCTTGACCTTGAGCACCCCGATGCCGTCCGTGTAGCCCTCGACCGTGACGTTGCCGTGGAGCCCGCAGCCGCGCAGGAAGCTGCGCAGGACCTGCGCCCAGGCCTTGAAGCCTTTCGAGGCGCTCACCTGGGGACCGCTGGGCGGGCGATAGTCGTACCCGTAGGCGTTGTCGTCGAGCGCCGCGGCACTCTCATCGGTCTCGCGCACATCGCGGAAGCCCTCGGTCCAGGAGGCCTGGTAGATGGCGCCCGCGCGGGCGCCAACGTACAGCACCTTGCCCTCGCCGAACTCGTGCAGCGTCATGATCGGCTCCCGGTCAGGGAGTGTACCGATGGCGCGGCAGCCCTCCGCCGGCTCGCGGATGGAAACGTCGCCCGCCACCGGGGCCTGCTCGGGGAGGTCCGGGAGCGCGTCTCCCGCTGCCTCGGCGTCACAGGTCATCGCGATCGTGCGCGAGGCCGCCTCGCGCTCGGTGGAGCCGATGAC
>CBFDBV010000182.1:0-9206 GCA_965603135.1 uncultured bacterium | reverse complement strand
TGGAGGCGATCTACCGGGCCGAGTGTGTGCGCTTGCGCGCTGTGCCGTGGCGGAGCCTCCAGGAGAAGCTGCTGGAGGAGCTGGAACCTGAGTTGTGACCTGTCGGGGCTGACGCGATGAAGGACCGAAGAGTGGTCGTCGGTGTAACCGGTGGGATCGCGGCCTACAAGGCCTGCGACCTGGTGAGCAAGCTCACCCAGGCCGGCGCGCAGGTGCGCGTGGTGATGACCGACAGCGCGCAGCAGTTGGTGAGCCCGCTCACCTTCGCGACGCTCAGCGGCCGGCCGGTCGCCACCGATATGTGGGCCGAGCGCGAGGAGATGGCGCACATCTCCCTGGCCGACTTCGCCGAGGTCTTCATCGTCGCGCCGGCCACCGCCAACATCATCGGCAAGTTCGCGGCGGGCATCGCCGACGACCTGCTCTCGACCGCTCTGTTGACGGTGACCTGCCCGGTGCTGATGGCACCGGCGATGAACACGCGTATGTGGCAGAACGCGACCGTGCAGGCAAACGTGGAGCGCCTGCGCGAGCGGGGCGTGGTGATCGTTGAGCCTGAGAGCGGCCGGCTGGCGTGCGGAGACACCGGACCGGGGCGCCTGCCGGCGACCGAGGTGCTGCTCGGCGCCCTTGAGGATGCCCTGGGCATCACGCGCGAGGGTCCGCTTGCGGGCCGGCGAGTGCTGGTGACAGCCGGGCCGACGCGCGAGGCGCTCGATCCGGTGCGCTTCCTGACCAACCCGTCCACCGGCAAGATGGGCTACGCGCTGGCCGCGGCCGCCGCCGAGCGTGGCGCCCAGGTGGCGCTGGTGAGCGGCCCCACGGAGCTTCCGCCGCCCGAGGGCGTTGAGCTGGTCCGCGTCACTTCGGCGCAGGAGATGTACGAGGCGGTCGCGGCCAGGCGCGGGGTGACCGACGTGTTCATCGGCGCCGCTGCCGTGGCCGACTACCGCCCCGCGCGGGCGGAGCAGAGCAAGATGAAAAAGGGTGAGCGGGAGGAGCTGACCGTAACTCTCGCGCCCACGCCGGACATCATCGCGAGCGTCGCCGACTGGGAGCCCTGCCCGCTCATCGCGGGCTTCGCCGCCGAGACCGAGAACCTGCGCGCCAACGCCGAGCGCAAGCTCCGCGAGAAGCAGATGGACCTGATCGTCGCCAACGATGTCACCGCGCCCGACAGCGGCTTCGCGGCGGACACCAACCGCGTCACGATCCTCGATGCCGACGGCGCCGCCGAGGAGCTGCCGACGATGAGCAAGGCCGAGGTCGCGGCCCGGGTTCTCGACCGAATTGAGAGGCTTCTGAGTTCCGACATCCGACATCCGACATCCGACTAACGGCAAACGGCCGCCTGGGAACTCCTGGCAGTGTCAATGCCGTTGTCGTAGTCAGTAGTCGGGTGTCGTCAGTCGCGTGTCGTTAGTCTGATGTCCGATGTCTGATGTCCGATGCCGGCACAACTCACAGATTGATCCACCGGGAGGAACTCTTGTGGCACAGCCAGTGTACAACTTCACCTCCGAGTCCGTGACCGAAGGCCATCCCGACAAGATCTGCGACCAGGTCTCCGACGCCATCCTCGACCATGTGATGGAGCAGGACCCCATGGGGCGCGTTGCCATCGAGACGATGGTGACCACGGGCACCTGCTTCGTGTGCGGGGAGATGACCACCGAGTGCTACGTGCCGGTGGACGAGGTCGCCCGCGAGGTCATCAAGGACATCGGTTACACCCGCGCCAAGTACGGCTTCGACTGCGAGACCGTCGGCGTGCTGACCGCGATCCACGCGCAGTCGCCTGACATCGCCCAGGGCGTGGACGTCGGTGGCGCGGGCGACCAGGGCATGATGTTCGGCTTCGCGTGCGATGACACGGAGCAGTATATGCCGATGCCGATACATCTGGCGCATCGGCTGGCCGAGCGGCTGGCCGAGGTGCGCAAGACGGGCGAGCTTGACTACCTGCGGCCCGACGGTAAGACGCAGGTGACGGTGCGCTACGAGGACGACCGGCCGATCGAGGTGACCAAGGTGCTCCTGGCGGCGCAGCACAAGCGCGGGTACGATCAGGAGGACCTGCGCAGCGACCTCATCGAGTACGTGGTGGAGCCGGTGATTCCGCCTGAGCTGCGCAGCCCCAAGCTGGAGGTGCTGGTCAACCGCACCGGGATCTTCGAGATCGGTGGGCCGCAGGCCGACAGCGGAGTGACGGGCCGCAAGATCATCGTGGACAGCTACGGCGGCTTCTCTCGCCACGGCGGCGGCTGCTTCTCCGGCAAGGACCCCACGAAGGTGGACCGCTCCGGCGCGTACATGGCCCGCTACGTGGCCAAGAACGTGGTCGCCGCCGGGCTGGCGAAGCGCTGCGAGATACAGGTCTCCTACGCCATCGGCGACCCGCAGCCGTTCTCGGCGGCGGTGTTCGCCGCCGGGACCAACGCCATCCCGGAGGAACGCATCGCCGAGATCGTGCTGAGCAAGTTCGACTTCAGCCCCAGCGGGATGATTGAGAAGCTCGACCTGCGCCGCCCCATCTATCGCAAGACGGCCGCCTACGGTCATTTCGGCAGGGAAGAGCCGGAGTTCACATGGGAGAGGCTGGACGCGGTGGAGATGCTGCGCGAAGAGGCGGGCCTGTGACCGAGCCGTCGCCCGCCCGTTTCAAAACTACCCGTAGGGCGGGCTTCCAGCCCGCCGATGCCGTCGGCGGGGGACAGGCGCCCGAGGCGACCCCCGGGCACCGCCCTTTCCAGCGGAGCGCTTGCGCTCCGCGCCGAGGGCAAGCCTCGGACCAACCCCGCCTGCTGACGGACCCGCCCGGGGGACAAGGGGAGCCACGGCTCCCGGGACACGGGGTCTACGCGCAGGTGGTGGTGGACCAGCCCGGCCGTGCCCTCGACCAGCCCTTCACCTACCTGGTGCCCGATCACCTCGCCGGTCGCCTGCAAGTCGGTAGCTACGTGCTGGTGCCGTTCGGCCGCCGGCGGCTGCCGGGCTTCGTGGTCGGCTGGACCGACGAGGCGCCCGACGCCCGCCTCAAGGCCATCCATGGCCTGCTCGTGGACGAGCCGCTCTTCGATGCGCGCCGGGCCGAGCTGGCACGGTGGCTCTCCGCGACCTGTCTTTCCTCGCTGCGGGATGCGCTGCGCTGTCTGCTGCCTCCGGGAGCCGGGCGAGCCACGCAGACGCTCGTCGAACTGACGGAGGGCGGGCGTGCGCCTGGTGTGGCCGCCTCCCTGAGCCGAGCGCCTCGCCAGCGCCAGGTCTTCGAGGCCTTGCTTGACGCCGAGGGTCCGCTGGAACTCGACGAGTTGGCCGCGCGCCTCGAGCGCAGCGATGCCACGGCCAAGGCCTCCGCGGTTCGCTCGGCAGTCGAGAGTCTCCGGGAGCGCGGTCTCGTCTCCATCGAGCGCCGGCTCCGGCGACCCCAGGTGCGGGAGCTGCGCCAGCAGGTGGCGCGACTGACCGAGCGGGAGGAGGGGTGGGATGAGGTGCTCGCCGAGTTGCGCGGGCGCGCCCCGCGCCAGGCCGAGGTCATAGAGGCGCTGCTGGAGGCTGACCCTGATGGTATCCCGGTGGCGGATCTCTCGCGTGGGGCGGTGGGCGCTCTCGCGGAGAAGGGCCTCATCAAGGTCGCGGAGGAGGCGCAGGAGCGACGACCTGACGCGATGGGCCTGGGCGGGGAGTCCGCCGAGTTCCTGCCGCTGAACCCGGAGCAGCAACGCGCCTTCGAGCTGGCCGAGCAAGCCCTGGATGCAGGGACATATCGCGGCCTGCTGCTCCACGGCGTCACGGGCAGCGGCAAGACCGAGGTCTACCTTCACTGCATTGAGGCCGCGCTGCGCCGCGGCCGAGGGGCGATCGTGCTCGTGCCTGAGATCGCGCTCACCCCGCAGATGGTGGGACGCTTCCGCGCGCGCTTCGGCGATCGGTTGGCCCTGCTGCACAGCGCTCTGGGCCAGGGCGAGCGCTTTGATGAGTGGCACCGCATCCTGCGCGGCGAGGCCGACCTGGTCGTCGGCGCGCGCTCGGCCATCTTCGCGCCCGTCGAGAACCTCGGCGTTATCGTCGTAGACGAGGAGAACGAGCGCGCGTACAAGCAGGACAGCCCCCCCCGCTATCACGCCATCGAGGTCGCCCGCCATCGCGCGCGGCAGCACAACGCCGTGCTCATCCTCGGCGGGGCCACGCCCTCGGTGGAGACCTACTACGCAAGCCAGGGAGATGAGGCTGACCTGAGCCTCGTGCGCCTTCCGCAGCGCATAGACAACCGGCCGCTGCCTGAGGTCGAGATCATTGACCTGCGCGGGGAGACCCTGATGGGCAAAGGCGGCACCTTCAGCCAGCGGCTGCTCGATGCCCTGGCCGACTGCCTGGGCCGCGGCGAGCAGGCGATGCTCTTCCTCAATCGCCGCGGCTTCTCGACCTTCGTGATGTGCCGCAAGTGCGGGTACACCTTGCGCTGCCCGGACTGCGCGGTCGCGCTCATCTACCATCACGCCACCCGCGACATGCGCTGCCATCACTGCGACCACGCGCGTCCGGTGCCCGACGAGTGCGACGAGTGCGGCTCTGACGACATCGGCTTCCACGGCCTGGGCACCGAGCGCGGGGCCGACCAGGTGGAGCGCGAGTTCGCCGAGGCGCGCGTGCTGCGGATGGACCGGGACACCACCGCGCGCAAAGGAGCCTACGCGGCGATCCTGCGGCGCTTCGCCAGGGGCGAGGCGAACGTGCTCATCGGCACTCAGATGATCGCCAAGGGACACGACTTCCCGGATGTCACTCTCGTGGGCGTGCTCAACGCCGACGTCGGCCTCAACCGACCCGACTTCCGCGCCGCCGAGCAGACCTTTCAGCTCTTGACGCAGGTGGCGGGCCGGGCCGGACGCGCCGACAAGCCCGGCACCGTGCTGGTGCAGACTTACAACCCCGAGCACCAGGCCATCGTCGCCGCAAGCCATCACGACTACGCCCAGTTCTATGAATACGAGCTTGCCAACCGGCGCAGGAACCTGTATCCTCCGTTCACGAGGCTGGTCAACCTGACGGTGACGGACGAGGACAAAGCGCGCGCCTTCGAGCTGTCCCAGCAGCTCGCGCGCAACCTCCAGCGCGTCGGCTTTCAGAAGAAGCGGGGTCGCCAGCAGTACGTCGGCCCCGCGCCTGCCCCGTTGCACAAGCTGCGCGGGCGTTACCGCTATCATCTTCTGCTCAAGGGGCCGAGTGTCGAGGACCTCCGCACCATGGTGCTCGCGGCGCTCGACGGCCTGGAGCGAGCGGCAGCCTCCGTCACAGTTGACGTTGACCCGCTTGATATGATGTGACGCGGGTGGAACAACAGTAATGCCACCGCGGGGACTGTCCCCGTGGTAAGCGAGGAAGTTTCGGATGGCCACGAGGAAGATACTTTGCTGCGGCGACCCTGTCCTCCGGCGGCGCGCCAGGCGCGTCAAGAGCATTGACGAGGAGCTGATAGAACTCCTTCGCGAGATGAAGGAGATGATGCTCCAGGCCTACGGGCTGGGCCTGGCGGCTCCGCAGGTGGGCGAACTGACCGCCGCCGTCATCGTGCGCCCCGACCCTGAGGAGGACGACACCATCGAGTTGATCAACCCTCGCATCGTCGAGCGCGAGGGCGAGGAGGAGGGCCTCGAGGGCTGCCTGAGCCTGCCGACCCTGCGGGGGATGGTGATACGACCCGCGCGGGTCGTGGTGGAGGCCCTGAGCGAGGACGGCCAGGAGATCGTGATCGAGGGCGAGGGGATGCTGGCGCGCGCCGTGGCTCACGAGGTGGACCACCTCTTCGGCCGGCTCTTCATTGACGAGGTCGAGCTGGACTCCCTGACCTGGATGCGTCCCGACGAGGACGAGGAATCCGGCTACCGCCTGGAGCCGACCACGCTGGAGGAGGCCCTCGCCGCCTTCGAGAGACTCCGCAAGCGGCGAGGCGACGAATGAGTATGCGCGCCGTTTTCTTCGGCACACCGGAGGTCGCCGTCGGCTACCTGGAGGCCATCGAGGATGCCGGGCACGAGGTCGCTGCCGTGGTCACGCAGCCCGACCGTCCGGCGGGCCGGGGGCGCAAGCTGCGACTAAGCCCGGTGAAGGAGGCTGCGCTGCGCCGGGGCGTGAACGTGCTGCAACCCGAGTCGGCTGCGTCGCCGGAGTTCGTGGCGGAGATCGCCGAGCTGGAGCCTGAGGTGTGCGTTGTCGTGGCCTACGGGCAGATACTGGCCGCGCCGCTGCTGGCGATCCCCTCCGTCGCGTTCGGGAACGTGCATTACTCGCTGCTGCCGCTGTTCCGGGGCGCTGCGCCGGTCTATGCCGCGCTGCGTGAGGGGCACGCGCAGACAGGCGTGACCATCCAGCACGTGGCAGAGAAGCTGGACGCCGGCGACATCATCCTGCAACGCGCCCTCGACATCCGGGAGACCGATGACCGCGGCACGCTCACCGAGCGCCTGACCGAGCTGGGCATTGAGCTTCTGTGCGAGGCCCTCGATCTTCTGGCCAGAGGGGAGGCGCCGCGCACGCCGCAGGATCATTCGCGCGTTACCTATGCGCCGCGCGTGCAGTCGGACGACTGCCGCATCCGTTGGTCGCAAGCGGCTGGCGAGATCACGAACCAGGTGCGTGCGTGCACCCCCTGGCCGGGAGCGTGGTGCATGCTGGGGGGTAAACGTCTGAAAGTCCTGGCCGCAAGTTCCGTTCAAATTTCTTTAAGCAAAGAAGGAGATGTGGGAGAGGTCGTCGAAATACGAAAAGAGAGGGGGCTGGTGGTGCGTGCCGCAGAGGGATCTGTGTTGATCGAGCGGGTGCAGCCCGCCGGCAAGCGGGCCATGTCCGCGGCGGATTTCCTGCGCGGCGCGCGCCTTGAGGTCGGCAATCATTTCCAGTAGACTGCCGCATAGCCTGTCTGCACTGTGTAGTGACCAAGGTTGCACACGCGCCCACCTGAACTCCTGCGCGGAGGACAAAGGCTTATGGGCGACCCGGCTGGAGCGCAACTGGCCCAGGCGCACGAGCAGCGCATCAATGGCAACTACGACCAGGCCCTGAGCCTCTATCGTCAGATACTTGAGGCACAGGACGACCACGCGGAGGCGCTGTGGGGCCTGGGGCTGTGTCTGATGAACACCGGCGAGTTCGACGACGCGCTGGCGAGCCTCCAGTGCGCCACCGAGATCGAGCCGGACAACCAACAGTACTTGCTCGATGTCGGAAAGCACTATACAATGCTGGGGATGTACGACGAGGCCAGGCCCTTGTTCGAGAAGATCCGCGAGATAGATCCCTCGTCCCAGGAGGGCGCAGAGGCACAGAAGCAGTTGTCATACTACTAACGCGAGAGGATGGCGCCGGGCCCAGCCGGCGGCAGGCGCAGATGCCTGATGCCGCACGGCGGGACCGGCTGTTTGCAATATGGCGCATGTGACCTTTCAGCCGGGCGGCGAGGCCGGTGATGTCGAACTAGGCCTCACGGTCTTCGCCGCCGCCGAGGCTCTGCACGTCGGCATCAACGCCCCGTGCGGTGGCTACGGGCGTTGCGGTGGCTGCCGGGTGATGGTCGAGGGAGATTGCGCTCCGCCCACGCAGGCGGAGCTGGACCATCTATCCGCGGACGACATTGAGGGCGGCTACCGCCTCGCCTGCCAGGCTGAGCTGCGCGGCGATGCCATCATCACCATCCCCGCCGCGTCGCAGACCACCGGCACCAAGATCATCTCCGAGTACTCGTGGCGCGACGTGGCGCTCGAGCCGAATGTCCGCCAGCAACGCGTTGAACTCCCCGCGCCAAGCCTCGATGACCAGCGGAGCGACCTCGCCCGGCTGGCCGACGCCCTGGACGTTGGCGGTGAGCTGGATGCCGACCTGGACGTGCTGCGCTCTCTGTCCGGCGCGCTTCGCGCGGAGGAGTTCGCAGCCACCATCACCACGGTAGGCTCCAGGCTGGCCCGCGTCCTGCCGACCTCAGCTCGCGCGGACTGTCTCGGCGCAGGCATTGACGTCGGCACTACCACCGTCGTCGTCTACCTGGTGGACTTGCTGACCGGCGAGCAACTGTCCAGCGCCTCGGCGCTCAACCCTCAGTCGCAGTACGGTCACGATGTCGTCTCGCGCATCGAGCACGCGGGGACGGCCACCGGAGGCCTCGAGGACCTTCGCCACGGCATCGTGCAGTGCATCAATGACCTGCTCGAGCAGAGCGCCACGCAGGCAGGTGTGTCACGCGGCGACATCTTCGAGGCGACGGTGGTCGGGAACACCTGCATGCACCATCTCTTCCTGGGCCTGGATCCGACAAACCTGGCGCAGGCCCCGTACACCCCGGTGGCGAACAACGCCATCTCGGCCGCACCCAGCGAGGTTGGCCTGGACATCAACCCGGCGGGCAACGTGTACTGCCTGCCGGTGGTCGCCGGGTTCGTTGGCAGTGATACGGTCGCGGTGCTGACGGTCAGCCGTCTCAGCTCGCGCGAGCATCCGGCCCTGGCCATTGACTTCGGCACCAACGGGGAGGTGATGCTCTGGTCGGGAGAGCGCCTCCTGGTCACCTCGTGCGCGGCCGGCCCGGCCTTCGAGGGCGCTCAGATAGAGCATGGCGTTCGAGCCGCGCCGGGGGCCATTGAGCGCGTCTGGCTGCGCGATGCTGACCTCGGCATCGGCACCATCGCCGGTGAGCCGCCCAAGGGGATATGCGGCTCCGGCATCTTCGACGTGGTCGCTGCGCTCCTGGACGCGGGTGCGGCCGACAAGATGGGGCGGCTCTCGGACGGGGAGCAGGCCTCGGAGCTGGCGGGTGGCATTGCCGCTCGGCTGCGCGGCACCGCTTCCCAGCGCGAGTTCGTCCTGGCGCGCGCTGAGCAGACCGGCGATGGGCGCGACATCGTCTTCACGCAAAGAGATTTGCGCGAAGTGCAGCTTGCGAAAGGTGCTGTGCGTGCAGCCGTGGAACTGCTCTGTGCCGAGGGGGGGATCGAGCCGGACGAGTTGCAGGAGGTCGTGCTGGCGGGCGCTTTCGGCAGTTACATTGACCCGCGCAGCGCTCTACGCATCGGCGTGCTACCCCCTATGCCGGTCGAGCGCATCAGAAGCATCGGCAACGCCGCCGGCGCGGGAGCCGTGCTGGCGCTTGTCTCGACCAGAGAGCGCCAGGCTGCGAGCGAGCTGGCCGAGCAAGCCGAGCACATCGAGCTGTTCAC